>NZ_DJGW01000037.1:16382-19189 GCF_002432845.1 Sphaerochaeta sp. UBA5836 | reverse complement strand
CACATAAGGGCAGCTGAAATACAGGAAGGACTGAACTTTATTTGTGCTTGATGAATGTCCCTTCGCGCAGTTCGCGCTGGGCGAGGGCGAGCTCCTCACGGGTGTTCATGACAATAGGGCCTGCCCATGCGATCGGCTCTCCAAGTGGTTTGGCACTGTAGAGGAAGATGCGCGCCCCCTCCGATCCCGCCTTCATCGAGAGGGTGTCCCCTTCTCCAAAAAGTACCGCCCTATGGTACGGAACCTCTTGGTTGCCGGTATGTACCGAACCACGAACGATGTAGATGAAAAGGGTGTTCTCAGGATTGAGCGAAAGATTCCATGACGCATTCGGTTCGAGCTTGATATCCAAATAGAGGGTCTTTACATAGTCACCCTGCAGTGGTCCTGACTTGCTCTCATAAAAACCGCTGATGATCCTGACTTCAGAACCTTGTGCCTTAACGACGGGAATCTGATGTTCACGGATGTCACGGTAGGCAGGGTCTGCCATTTTGTCCTTCTTGGGAAGATTGATCCACAGCTGGGTGCCGAGCATCAGCTTGCTGGCCTGGGGCATCTCCTGATGGATGATGCCGCTGCCGCCGGTCATCCACTGGCAGCATCCATCGTTGATCGAGCCCTTGTTGCCCATGCTGTCCCCGTGCTCGATCTCCCCCGCGATCAGGTAGGTGACCGTTTCTATGCCACGGTGGGGGTGCCAGGGAAACCCTGCCAGATAGTCCTTCGGGTCGGCGGAGTCGAAAGCGTCCAGCATGAGGAAGGGATCGAACTCCTGGACATCGTGATAGCCGATTACCCGGACCAGTTTCACACCGGCTCCGTCATACTGTACGGCTCCTCCTGCGATGCGTTTTATGGGTTTTACGTGCATGGACACTCCTTTATGTTCTCCAAGAACAGACTACCCGCCTGCTTGTAAGGGCGGGTAGGTCCGTACACACTGCTTTACAGTACAAGAGAGGGGGGCGTAAAGGTCCTGGCCGCGAGCTCCTGGTTGAGCAGATACAGGCCGCGGGCGTCGGAGCCGAAGACTTCAAACTTCTGGATATTCTCCTGAGCGTTCATCTCCTCTTCTCCCTGCTCCTTGATGAACCAGTCGAGGAACTGCTGCGTCCTGAAATCCTTAACCTTGACAGCTTCCTCATAGATGATATTGATTGATTCCGTAATGAACTCCTCATGCTTCAGGGCCTCTACAAGCGGCGCCTTGAGATCGGGGTAGGTCTTGGATGGGTCTGCAAGCGCACCGAGTGTTACTCCATGGCCGTTGTTCTGCAGGTATTGGCGCATGAGCATGGCATGGTTCATCTCCTCCTGGGCCTGGACCTTGAACCAGTTTTCATAGCCCAGCAGGCCTTTTCCCGCATAGTAGTTTGCCATATCCAGATAGAGATAGGCAGAGTAGAACTCTTTGTTGATTTGTTCAGTGATTAATTTTGCAATGGTATTTGCCAGCATGGGTGTTTCTCCTTGCATCCCGGTTTGAGATGTAAGAATAGTATACAAGTAAGACTGAGTATCGACAACGACAATCGTAGGAGGGGGAGTTGCATGAGGGAAAAGGGATGGGGTAAACTTCTCTCCATGAAAAAATCAAAGGGCAAGCGCTTGGAGCCGAATCATGTGCTGCTCATCGGCTTCTTGACAATAATTCTCTTAGGCTCACTGCTGTTGAGTCTGCCTATCGCCCATAACCGGGGTATCAGCCTTGCCTACGTCGATGCCCTGTTCATTTCTGCAAGCGCAGTTTGTGTCACCGGCTTGGTGACCGTCGATGTCGCCCTTACCTTTTCCCTGTTCGGCAGGACTGTCATTGCCTTTTTGATTCTCCTGGGGGGCTTGGGCTTCGCATCCATCGTCATCTCCTTCAGTCTTCTTTTGGGCATGAACGTCAACCTGTCCCAGCGACTGTTCATCAAGGAAGCATATAACCTTTCCTCAATGAAGGGGACTCTGAGTATCGTCCGTGCAGTCTTGATCTCTTCCTTTTTGATTCAGGGACTGGGGACGGTGGTGGAATACTTCGTGTTTGTGCAAACCTACTCCCCCTTGGACGCTTTCGGGCATGCTCTCTTCAATACCATCAGTGCATTCAACAATGCAGGCTTCGACTTGATGGGGGGCTACCAAAGCCTGAGTGCATATCAGGGCAATGTTGTAATGAACCTGACCACCGCTGTTCTCATCATACTCGGAGGAACCGGGTTCTTCGTGCTGGCCGATATAGCCAGAAACAGAAAATGGTCGAATCTGAGCATGCACAGCAGAATCGTACTTTTGATGAATGGCACGCTCATCACCTTGGGATTTCTCTTCTTCGTGGCCGTAGAAAAGCTCACCCCGCTTGCCGCTTTCTTTCAGAGTGTGACTACCAGAACCGCCGGCTTCAATACGGTGGATATTTCCTCCTTCTCCCAAGCCGGCTTGCTCTTCGCAATGCTGCTTATGTTCATCGGAGCTTCTCCGGGGTCAACCGGCGGAGGTATCAAAACCACCACGACCTTTGCCCTGCTGCTCAGCCTGGGCTCTTTGATGTTCCGCCGCGAAAGTGCGGCATTCAAGCGCAAGGTGAGCGGCGAGAGCATCCTGAAGGCCTTTCAAGTATTGTTGCTCTCCTTCTTGTTGGTTCTGCTTGGCAGCCTGTCCCTGTTGTTGATCGAACAAGACGCCTTCGACTTTGTGGCGGTGTTGTTTGAGACAGTCTCCGCCTTTGCCACCGTCGGCTTGTCCTGCGGTATCACACCATCACTCTCCACGCTCTCGAAAGTGGTGCTGGTGGTGATTATGTTTGCAGGAAGGGTGGG
>NZ_DJGW01000037.1:0-16294 GCF_002432845.1 Sphaerochaeta sp. UBA5836 | reverse complement strand
CGCTTCGGCCTTTC
Source organism: Sphaerochaeta sp. UBA5836 (assembly GCF_002432845.1). NCBI lineage: Bacteria > Pseudomonadati > Spirochaetota > Spirochaetia > Spirochaetales > Sphaerochaetaceae > Sphaerochaeta > Sphaerochaeta sp. UBA5836. The sequence continues at coordinate 16,280 of NZ_DJGW01000037.1, read as the reverse complement.
CTTGGCCCTTGCTTTGACCGAGGCGGGCAAGCATGTGATAGTCTTGGAGATCGAGGCGGAGAAGCTGGATGCGGTCAAGGACCAAATCGATAACATCTATCCTGTCAAATCAATCACCGCCGAAGTATTGGAGGAGTCGGGTATATCCCACTGCCATACCGCCATCGTCTGCATTGGAAAGGACATCGAGTCCAATATTCTTGTCACCATGAGCTTGGTGGAGCTGGGCATCCCCAGAGTCATCGCCAAGGCGACCAGCACCAACCATGGAAAGGTGCTTGAGCGCATCGGGGCGGAAGCTGTCTTTCCCGAGGTGGAGATGGGAACCAGGCTCGCTCACTCGTTGGTCAGTACAGGCACCTTGGACTTTTTGGAACTTTGTGAGGATTTTTCCATCGCCAATATCTCCCTTGCCTCTTCATTCGTCAACCAAAGCGTTGCCCAGTTGAACCTGAGGAGGCGCTATCACCTCAATATCATCGTAGTCATACGCAACAAGAAAGCCATCAGTGACATCGGCCCTGACTTGAAACTTTTACAAGGTGACATATTGGTGGTGGGTGGCTCGAATGAGGCGATCAAGAAATTTGAACAAGCGAACGAACTTTAGCCGATTGTCTGCCTGCCCTCACACAAGTCAAGCCCGAACCGCCAATACTCCTGAGTATTCTCCCGCATGTGCAGCAGCTCTTCGGGGGTAAGCTGACGGATGACTTTGGCAGGAGAACCAAGAATGAGGCTGCCTGGCGGATAGCTTTTATTCGGAGGCACCACCGAACCGGCTCCGACAAGGCTCTGTCTGCCGATATGGCTTCCGTCCAGCACGATGGAACCCATGCCGATCAGGCATTCGTCCTCAATCGTACAGGCATGGAGTATGGCTCCATGGCCGACTGTGCACTGCTTTCCCACCACCAAGCCTTGGGCCTTGGTGACATGCAACACACAGTTGTCCTGGATGTTTGTCTGTTCCCCGACAGTGATGCGATTCACATCGGCTCTGAGGGTGGCATGGAACCAGACGGATGCTCCATCCTGCAGATGCACATCCCCGATGAGGTCCGCTGTAGGTGCGATATAGCACTGCTGTCCTATGGTTGGCTGTATTTTGTTGTGTCCGGCTATCATGCAAGCACTCCTGTATTTCGATTGAACCATATTCGGGGAATTCTGTATAGAGAAAAATATTTGCGAATGACTTGCAAATATGAGAGTATTTCACTATAGTATGCCTACTGTATGAGGAGGTGCCATGCGTACTCGCATTCTCGTAGTTTTCCTGGCTCTTTCATCCGCTCTTGTGTTCGGCAGCGGAGCCAAAGAGACAACCAATATACGTTCCAAGCCGGTTGTGGTGGTAAGCATTCTGCCGCACGCCTATTTTGTCGACCAGCTTGCCCACGATCTGGTCGATGTCGTCACCCTGGTCGGAGAGGGGCAGAACCCCCACTCCTACGAACCATCCCCGTCACAGATGGCCCGACTTGCCGAAGCCGAACTTTGGATTCTCAGCGGTACAGATTTTGAGTTTGCTCTCCGTGACAAGGTAACCGGCCTCTACCCCGGTCTTCGGATCGTCGATGGTACAGAGGGCATGCAATTCAGGTTGCTTGAGGAACACGAGCACGAGGAGGAAGGCCATGACGAACACGATATGAACATCGACCGTCATACCTGGCTGGGGTACGATCAAAGCAAGGTGCTCTTGGCCAATACCAAGGATGCTCTCATTGCAACTTTGGGTTCCGATGCAAAGCCCTTGATCGAGAGTCGCTATCAAAACCTGCTTTCGGACATCGATGAGCTTTTTGCATCGCTGAGCGAGCAGCTCAAGCCGCTTGCAGGCACCACCGTCTTTGTCTACCACAACTCCTTCGGCTATTTCCTCGACGCCTTCTCCATCAAGCAGGAAGCGGTGGAAACCGGAGGGAAGGAACCTACCGCCAAAGCCCTCGCCGCCTTGATAGAAAAGGCAAAGGCAGAGCGTCCCAAGGTCATCTTTGTACAAAAGCAGTTTCCCGTAGCCAGTGCAAAAACTGTGGCTGATGCTGTTGGTGCCGTCGTGGTAAGCCTTGACCCTTTGGCTTACAATTGGATGGAGAGCATCAAGACAATGGCTGATGCACTGATGATGGTGCGGTAGGGCCATGACAGAGCAATCCATTGCACTGCAGTTTACTTCGGTCTCCTTCTCGTATCCTGCTTTACAAGTCCTTGAGGATGTGAGTTTTCACTTCCATACCGGGGAGTTCATCGCTCTTGTCGGCCCCAACGGTTCAGGCAAGACGACGTTGCTCAAGCTCATTCTTGGTCTGGAGCAGCCGCAGTCGGGAACCATCAGCCTGCTTGGCCAAAGCCCGAAAAAGAGCAGCAGCCTCATCGGCTACGTTCCCCAGCACGCCTCCTACGATCCCACCTTCCCCATCACGGTGGAGGAGGTGGTCAGGATGGGGTTGGTTGAATCGGTGAAGCGAGGGCAGCGAAAGCAGGAGTTGCAGCAAGCCTTATGGGCTCTCCAGCAGGTGGAGCTTGCTCATCTGGCTTCGCGTCCCTACAGCGACCTCAGCGGCGGACAGCGGCGCAGGGTCCTGGTTGCCAGGGCTTTGTGCGCCAAACCGAGCATGCTCATTCTGGATGAGCCGGCCGCCAACATGGACAAGGAGAGCGAGAGACGCCTGTATGCCACGTTGGCGAACCTCAAGGGGGAGACCACGATTCTCATCGTCACCCACGACATGCGCCAGGTTTCAGACCTCACCGACCGGGTTTTCTGCATTGACGCCCACAAGGAGGGCAGGATGGGGCGTACGGTGGTGCAGCATGCACTGGAAGACTATGAGGATGGAACCAAGCGCGTCCGTCACGATGTCCAGCTTTCTGGCGACCAGTGCCGGAAGGAGGCCCTCAATGGATAACCTGGTCGGCTTCTTTGGTGCGTTGGCCTCTCCTGACTTTCCCTTTGTCCGGAACGCCTTTTTTGCAGGATTGCTCTCCTCTGTTCTTTTCGGGGTGCTCGGTTCGGTGGTCACTGTCAAACGCATTGCCGGCCTTGCCGGGGCGATCAGCCATGCGGTGCTCGGGGGCATCGGCATCGCCTTGTACCTCAGTGCAACCGGCAAGGTTCCGGGCCTCAGTCCGATGGTGGGGGCGATTGTGTTCGCCCTGCTCTCTGCACTGATCATCGGAACCGTCTCGTTGAAGTCAAAACAGCGCGAGGACACCGTCATCCAAGCCATTTGGGCGATCGGCATGAGCATCGGGGTGCTCTTCATGGCAAAGACTCCCGGATACACCGACCCTTCAAGCTACCTGTTCGGCAACATCCTCTTAATCTCCAGTCAGGACCTTGTGCTGCTGTTTTTGCTGGACGTTGTGGTGGTTTTCCTTGCTTGGCGCTTTTATCCGCAAATTGAGGCCTCGGCTTTCGATGAGGAGTTCGCCCAGGTCCGGGGTATCCCAACCCGCGCCGTTTTCCTGATGATTCTCTCGGTTACCGCAATTGCAGTCGTCCTTTTGCAGACCTTTGTAGGGATTGTCATGGTAATCGCCATGCTGACCCTTCCGGCGGGAACCGCAGGCTATACAGCGAAGAACCTGGCTTCGATGATGGCAGGGGCCACTCTCTACGCATGGTTCTTCTCCTTTTCAGGATTGGTGCTTGGTTGGGTCGTTGATGTCCCGGTGGGAGCCATGGTGGTGGTCATCGCTGGAGCCTTCTTTTTGGGAAGGGCCGCAGGCAACTTGATTACAAAACGGAGGAAGAGCCATGACAAAGGCGAGAAAAGCCCTGCTTGAAGTATTGAAAACGTCCAAAGAGCCGGTCTCGGCTTCCCATCTTATCCAGCAACCTTCGATTCGATTCGATCAGGCCACCGTCTATCGGAACCTTCACTATCTTGAGGAACAGGGGATGGCCGACTCATTCATCCTCCACTGCACCGATCATGGAACCGAGCGATACTACAGTTATCGAAGCAGGGAGAATGGAGAGCACCATCACTGGTTTCACTGCCAGAGCTGCCATCGGTTCATCGATTTGGGGGATTGCCAGTATGATGAGCAGCTTTCACGCTGGGAACAAGCGTATGGTTTCACCATCTGCGACCACACCTTCTTTTTGACAGGTCTGTGCAAGGCTTGCAAGAGTGCTACTGCTTCAGCGAATTGAAGAGCTGCAGGCGGTTGCTCACCCCGAGTTTCGCATAAATGTTCTTGATGTGGGTTTTTACGGTATTGGGGGAGATGAAGAGTTTCTTGGCTATCTCCTGATTGCTCAAGCCCTCCACCAAGAGGCTGATGATTTCTGCCTCCCGCTCTGAAACTCCCAACTGTTTTGCTTTCGATGCAGTGATGGATCCGGTCATCTCATAGGTGAGGAAATAGCGTCGGCTGATGAAGTAGTACAGGTAGACGGAGAGCACGGCAAAACTCAGATAGACCAGCTTGAAAGCCACCTGCCTGAAGAACAGCATGTCCAGGGGAAAGAGGAAGAACAGGGGCAGGAAGGTGTAGCATATGCCCTTGAGAAGCCGCTCTTCCTCCCAAGTTGTTGCCTTTTTTGCGTATATGCACCCCAATATGCCGTGAATGACCAGGAACATGCTTGCACTGAAGAAGTGATACCGCATGGTGTCATCCAATGCCTTGACCCAGTCGCCTCCGCTCTTTGCAAAAACCACCCACAGGCTGAGGATGAGAAAGAGAAGGATCAGGAAGGTGAGGATGCGATTGCCCAGATGCTTCTGCTTCTCGGTTGCCCTGATCAGCTTGATCAGGTATCGGCTGAGCATGAAAAGGATGAAGGTGGTAAGCACTATCGAAAGCAGGGTCGCCCCCAAGGCATAGATTTCATAGGAGCGTGAAAGGAGCCTTGCTTCGTCCAAAACCCTGCTGAGGTAGGTAGTCAGGAGCGTCAGGCACATCTGAAGGCTCAAGGGGGCGAGCAGGGTGAGAAACGAGCCGGTGAATGCATCGCTCATACGCACCCGAAGCAATATGCACAAACACGTGATCGAGACTACCAAGGCTGTCGTAAGGAAGAGCAGGATATCGGATAGAATTACCATAGAGGCCCTCTATGGCAATCCTATCACACACAGGGCCCTAGAACCATGCCTTCATGCCGACCACGACCGAATCATTGTCATCCCAGCTTGCATAGATGCTGCTCTTGTTGCCGAGCGCCCCATACATCGTAGTCTTGAGAAATACAGTCAGATTATCCTGCAGTGCATAGGAAAGGCCGGCCAGCAGGGCGTAGCCTTCGCTCTCGATGTGGTAGGTGAGGGCGGCCCTGGTTGTGAGTCGTTGTTGTAAAAACGGGTACTCTACGACCAGCAAGAGGGTGTTCTCATACGCCTTGCCGTTAAAGGATGCAAGGTAGTCTACATCGACGGGGTTGGTGGTGTTGAAATCCAGGACATACCTGCCTTGGTAGGCGAGGGCAAGGAAGGCTGAACTCTCAGGGTGGGTGTAGGAAAGTTCGGCCAGATAGGCGAATCTGCTGTTGTAAAGGCTGCCGTCAGTCCCCTCTGCATCCTCGCTGAGGAAGAACCCCCCTTCCAGGGCAAGGGTGAAGGGGTCGAATAGCAGGCTGCTTTCCAATCCGAAGAGTTGGTGGCGGGTATAGACCAGGTCAACAGCGAGCGGTGCGAATGAAGTGATGGAAAATCCAGGCTCCGGGTGATGGCCGTTGAAGTACAAGAGGCCCACATCCAGCTTACCCAGCGCTGTGCGATACCGTCCTCCTGCCTCCCAGGAAGAGAGGCTTGTCGTGTCCTGCTGCGTTATCACTGCACTTGCAAAGGAGGCAGGGGTGAGATTGTATCGTCCCTCTGTGACCAGATGGGAGCTCTGGAAGCCCGGCTTGAAAGCCAGGTCCCATGAACTGTTCTTACCATAGGAGGAGAGCAGCACCATCGCAGATGGCCGCTTCATCGCCTCAAGGTCGTCCACAAAGCCGTCTGTGAGGTCGCGGGAGGAGAGCACATCGACAACATGGGCTGTAAAGGCGCTTCCCCAGGGATGGGTGAACAGTCCTCCCTTGACCGTCAGGTTCCCGACAAGGAGAGAGACCGAAAGTTCACCCGTCTTCAGGCGGTTCGTCGATGCATCATAGGAGAGATGGGCTATTGCACCATAGCGCTGGTGGTTCTGCTCCAAGGATAAGGACAGCGTAGTCCGGGCAAGAAACTGCTCATCCCGATAGAGCCCTCCGGCAGCCTCTGCGGTAAAGGAGGTGATTCTGCTTGGTTCTTCCTCGAAGAACAGGTCGAAGCCGAACAGCGGCATCAAGAGAAGACAGATCAAGAGTACAAGGAGCATGCGTTTCATTAGAGCCTCCCGGTTTCCAAGAATTTCAAGGTGAAGTAGCCACTGCTCAGCGGTGCATCGAAACGGGCCTGCAATATCTCAAGGCGGGTGGCATGTCCGCCGGCCTCTGTTTTCATAGTCAGGATTTTTGTTATGGGTTTTCCATTGGCTGTCCCGGTCTCTTCTGTGACCAGTGTCTTGACCAGGGTGTTTCCATCGAGGTCGTAGAACTCGACACGCAGAGGCAGGTACGTCGCCTTCTGGACCACCGTAATGGTTTTCCCATACGTCTTCTGCTCAAACGGCGTGGACTGTATTCGCCAGCTGGTCTGGTCCTCAGCCAAGAGCAGATGCTCCGCCTCCTTCTCGTCATAGGTGGTCGAAGCCATGTCGGCATACGAGAAGTCGCTGCCCATGAACGAACCTCCTTCCTCGGAGGAGCCGATGCGCCGGCTTCGCTTCAAGGCAGGCAGGTAGATCCACTGCTCGTTTGTCCCTCCTTCCTGCTCGATGGAGAGGAAGCGGGTGTTCCGTACATTTTCAGGGGAGAGAAAGACTGTCAGCGAGGATGTCAGTCCATTCTTGGTTTGGCTGAGGGTCTGGATCCTGCGTTCACGCATCTGGCCGTTTGGTTCGATGAGGGTGAGTTTCAAATCGAGGGCGGATGAATCAGAGGTTTGGACTTCCATCACCTTGGCCATGACTTGGTCGGCCGGCATGGCCGCCCAGACAAGGCTGGAAGCAAGGAGAAGGAGTATCAGGGTGGTGATCGTACGTTTCATGAAGGCCTCCTGGTTATGCATGGGCTGTAATGAATCTTGATCGCTCCAAGGATCAGCAGGGCGGAGAGCGCTGCGCTGAGCATGGCGATTGAAAAGAGCAGTCCCATGTTGACGATGGGAACAAAGCGGCTGAAGAGCAGGCCGGAGAAACCCAAGGCGACCGAGGCCGCATTTGCCAGGATGGCTTTGCCGGTGGTCTGCATGACAGACGCCACATCCTGGTCGTTTCGTTGGAATGCAGCGATCAGGTGAATGGCATAGTCCACCCCGACTCCGATGCACAGCGCCGCAAGCAGGCTGGTAATGATGTCCAGCTTGATATGGAAGATTGCCATGACAGAGAAGACCGAGGCGAGGGCGAAGAGACAGGGAATGAGGCTGAGGGTGGCCAGTTTTGCCGACTTGAAGGTGAAGAGGACCAAGAGCCATACTGCCAACAGCGAGCTGAAGAGGGAGATGACTTGGCTTTTGGTAACCAAGTCGGTGAGGGCAAGGCTTACCGCCTCTCCCCCTCCGATCTCCACCGACCAGCTTTGGGGAAAGAGGGTGGGGATCAGGGCGGTGAGGTGCCTCAGTGTCTTGGTGTCCGAATCCTTGAGCAGGATGGTGATGAGCAAGGCATCCGGCTCAAGCGGGTCATTGATGAAGGCGTCCAGCGATGAACTGTAGAGCAAAAGGTATTGTGCAATGAGAGATGCAAGCTGCTCTTCGGTCTCCAAGCCATACTCAGCGGGGTTCAGAGGAATTTCATACTTTCCCATACCTCCTGCCAGTTCAACCGATGGCTCGTACAGCTGCTCTGTTGCCATTTCATACGATGTGTCTGAGAAAAAATCGAACACCGGCTCTGGTTCCATTGCATTCGATTCCCTGGCATCTTCACCCGGTCCGAGCAGTTGATTCATCCGCTTCACAAACGGCAGGATCGACTGAATCCCTCCCACCTGGTTCTCTTTTTCCAAAACAGTGATCGCTTCTTCAACAATGTGGAGCGTGCCGGGAAGCAGGACGGCTTCGGATGGTTTGAGCATGACAGAAAGGGAGAAGCTCCCCTGCATCCTCTGGTTGTATGAGCGGGTGTCCTGCACCAAGGTGGACGAATCCTTGAAGAAGGCAAGGATGTTCGTTCCTTCCTCAAGTTGGCTGTAGGAGAGCGGCAGGACGATGCCGAGAATCAGCAGGGAGGCGATCAGAACAGCTTTCCCGTAGCGGTTTGCGATGGTGTTTCCCACTCCTGCCCACAATCCTCTTCTGGTCGCCTGCTTGCGCACTTGCCTACGCACAGGGTTCTTATAGACCAGTCGGATCAGTGCAGGAAGCAGGAGCAAGGAGCTTGCAGCACAGATTGCCACCCCGATGAAGCTGAGCAGGCCGAAGGTTCGAAACGGCAGCAGCGGGCTGGAGAGTTGGGCCAGAAAGCCAAAGGCTGTCGTTGCGGCTGCGCTCAGGATCGGATAGGTGTTCTTCTTGACCACGTTTGCAAGGGCGGCATCGACACCCACCTTTTCATACTCTTCGAAGAAGTGGCTGAATATGTGAATGGTGTAGGCGCTGCCGACGATGAGCAGCAACACCGGCACCAACATGGTCGCCATGGTGAAGGTAATGCCGGCGATGCTCATGATCCCCAAGGCCAGCGAGCTGCTGAAAATCAGGGGGACAAGGCATAAAAGGGTGGCCTTGAAACTTCTGAGGAAGAGGTAGAGGACCAACATGATCAAAGCTGCTACGATTGGTACCAGGAAGGCGAGGTCTGCAAGCAGGCTGATTCGTATTTGCTCGGTTACCACCGGAAGCCCCAGGATGGACCCTTGCAGGCCGTCAAGCGGGGCAAGGATGGCACGAAGCGAGCCAAGCAGCTCTGCTTGGTTGTAGTCGAGTTGGGTTTGGATGAGAATCGATGCACTGCTTCGGTCCTCACTGAGAAAAGTCCCTTCATAGAAACCCGGCCAGCTTGTGATATGTTCTTCGAGCTCGTTTATGCTTTCTTCAAAGAGGGGAACCACATCCACTCCATCCTCCGAGGGCTTGAGGTGCTTGAGGTTGGTGATGGAACTGGCCTGTTTGACTCCGTCCAGCGTTTCAATCTTCCGGGTAAGGGAGTCGATGACAGCAAGGTTTTCTTTGTTGATGATGCCCCCCTCGTCATACAGGCTGACGACAAGGGCGTCGAGGGATCCGAATTGTTCCTCGATTCGGTTGTTTGTTTCCACCACCGGGGCCTTGGCGGGGATGAAGGCATCGGTTGAGGAGTCAACCTTCAGCCTTCCAATACCCAATAGGCTGACAGCGGCTGCAACGATGAAGACAGTGACAATGAGCAGATCGCGACTTCGTTGGCGTTCCATACCTTCACTGTATTGGATTTACGTATGTGCGCAATCACCTGCACAGAGCATTTTGTCTCACCTTTTGGGGTGAGATGATGATTTGCAACCGCTTTACAAAGATTGATGCATCTATGAAGATTGCAGCAGGGGGAACGATATGAACTATACCAAGATAGTTGCCACACTTGGGCCGGCTAGTGAGAGCTATGAGATGATAAAGGAAATTCTTGCAGCCGGGTGCAGTGTCATCAGGCTGAACTTCAGCCATGGCTCGCATGGAGAGCAGCAGAAGCGTCACGATGCTGTTCGCAAAGCCAGCGAGGAACTGGGGTTCCCGGTCTCCATCCTGATGGACCTGCAGGGGCCTAAAATCCGACTGGGTCAGTTGGAAGAGCCCTCCTATACCCTCAAGAGGGGGGAAGAGCTGATAATCACCACCGAATCTTGTGTGGGAAATCGAAGGCGCATCAGCATAGACTATCCGAACCTGCATGAGGAGATTCTAATCGGCCAGCGGATTCTCATCAACGATGGTCTGGTAAGCCTGGTGGTGGAGCATATAGACGGGCATGACATCCATTGCAGGATGTTGGAAGATGGAACCTTGCTGCCCCGCAAGGGAGTGAACCTGCCCCAGGTTCCGCTGAAACATCTCAGCTCCTTCACCAAGAAGGATGAGACCGATCTTGCCTTCGCCTTTGCCAACAATCTCGACTATGTAGCCCTCTCCTTTGTCCGTAGCGGCGATGATGTGCGTGCCCTGAAGGCTCATATGGAAGCGGTGTACGGCAGGACCATTCCCATCATCAGCAAGATTGAGAAGCCCGAGGCGGTGGAAAACCTTGTCGACATCATCAGTGAGTCCAGCGCCATCATGATCGCCCGGGGGGACCTGGGGGTGGAGGTGCCTGCAGAGGAGGTTCCCCTGATTCAGAAATCCATCATCCGAAGCTGCATAGACGCCGGTGTACCGGTGATCACAGCCACTCAGATGCTGGAGTCGATGATGCACAATCCCCGACCCACCCGGGCCGAGACCAACGACGTCGCCAATGCAGTGCTGGACGGTACCAGTGCCGTGATGCTCAGCGGCGAGACTGCAGCAGGGGAGTATCCTCTGCAAGCGGTAACCACCATGGCCCGAATTGCAAGGCTCGCTGAGCGCAGCAGCGCTTTCCGCAGACAGGTATTCAACCAGATCAGCACCCTCGACCCACAGCGCAAGCAATCGACGACCGAAGCCGTGGGTCTTGCCACCCGCGAGCTGGCCCTCTCCATCGGGGCCTCCTACATCGCCTGCTTCACTCAATCAGGTTCTACAGCCCGCCTGATAGCAAAGTTCCGTCCATCGGTGCCGATCATCGCCTTCTCCCCGCTTAAGGAGGTTGTGCAATACCTTGCTCTTTCCTGGGGTGTCACTCCCATCCTCATCGAGGGGCAGGACTCAGTGGACAAACTGCTGGCCTATGCTCCTTTGTATGTTCAGGAGCATGGCTTGGTTGAGAAAGGCCAGTCCCTGGTGATAACCGCAGGAGTTCCGGTCGGCAGCTCGGGCAAGACCAATATGATCAAGGTGGTGGAGATTGAGTAGACCTAAGGCCTGAAGGAGATGGAAGCTCCCAGACTCAAAGCCCTTCCCTCGTGGTCGAAGAGATCCAAGGCGCGAATGTCCACGGCGATGAAGATCGACTTGAGGAACTCGATGGGCAGCAGCCGTATTCCTACATTGACCAGTCCCCGGTTTTCAGCATTGCCGGCCGATGGGGTTGCGCTGTAGCTTACGTTGCCGAAATCCAAGAGGAAATCGACTTTGTTCTTGAATGTTTTCGCCAGGAGGGGAGTCTGGAAGGCGAGGGCGAAGTTGATGTCGCTGTTCATGCCCTTCATCAGCGAGTACCCAACCAAGAGTGTGGTCTTGGATGGATAGTCCATGATGGAGCTGTCGAAGGTAGAAGCAAAGTATATCTGCGCTGCAACTTCATCATCCTTCGATACACTGCTCCATTGGCCCAAGAGCCCTGCGGCAAAATTGGTGGTGCCTTTCTTGCTGAACAGCCATTTTGCATTGAGCAGGATGTCGGTGTTATCGGCGATATCAACGGCAAGGCTAGTCTCAAAGGTGTCTTTGAACGCCAATTGGAGGGCGGGAATGTGTACGGCTCCGTTGCTGCCGAGTGTGGCGCTATAGGAAGTGGTTACCGCACTGGCAATGGTGCTGGGTGTCACTTCGGCGCTGGGAATGACAATATACCCCGAAATTCCTGCAATGGTGGTGTTTGCAGCGAGAGAAGCCGAAAAAGCAATGAGAATCAAGGGAACAGCAAGGAATCTTTTCATACAATTCTCCTGTGCCAAGGGTGCCGAATTACTCGGCGTTGGTCAAGAATCACATCTTCATTGCACTCTTGCATCGATACATGGCCGCATCGGCCCGGTTTACGACCTGCACAAATTTCTCCTTCTTCTTGGGAATGAAAATATCATAGCCGACGGCAACTTCATACGTGACCTTGCCGGAAGAAGTAAAAAAAGTAAGTACTGCATCGGCCAACTTTGAAACCTGGTCCTCATCGACTTTGGGAATGAGGGCGATGAACTCATCACCACCGTACCGAAAGATGGTTGCCGAGGCCGGCAGAAGCCGGGTGATCCGTTGGCCGAAGTCCCTTAGTACAGTATCCCCGGCCTTGTGGCCTTGGGTGTCGTTGATTTTTTTGAGGTTGTTGATATCCATCATCAGGATACCCAGCACTTCGACCCGTTGTTGGTTGGATAGTCTCTCAACCTCGCGGTCGTAGGATGCCCTGTTACCGACTCCTGTCAGTGTATCGGTGTATGCAAGCTGCTGCAACAGTTGCTCCTTGCTCAACTGTTGGGTTTTCAATCTGACCAGGGTGACGCTGTGCCAGAACAGGATGACTGCTGAAAGCGCCATCCCGAAGTGAAGGATGACGGCGCTGTCGAGCTGGATGTTCATGGCAAGCAGCGCTACTTCCGCCAAGATTGATGCAAGCAAACAGACGAAGGCGAGCAAAAATGAGCTGAGCCGTCTGTTCCCCTTGGCGTACTCGTAGCAGAGGCAGGCAAACAGGCTGATCAAGAAGAGGACCAGGGCCAAGCCAGAAAAGAGCAACAGGTCGGTGTACTGGGCGATACCTGTAACTTGAAGCACGCCTCCGATGAGATACATGAGCAAAAAGAGCATCGAAAAGCGCCTGAAGTGCTTGATCCTCCGGTGGACCGGATAGGAGTAGCTGACGTAATTGGTCAGGAAGCTCGGAAGCAAGTACAGGGCGGCGAAGCTGAGATTCATGGGAAGGGCAGGGTTGCGCCAGAGCAGGAACTTGCTCGGAGTCTGGCTGAACACCCACCCACCAAGGGCGAGCAGGACCATCCCCAAGTAAAAGAAGCTCTTTCGCTCCTCCATGGACTGGATGGCAAAGGAGAAGATGGCGATGAGTGTCCCCAGCAGCAGCAGAGAGAAACCGAAGAAGAGGGATGGCCACTCCTTGAACTCGGATAGAATGAGAGAGGCCTTGCTGCCGGCACGTACTTCATGGATATGGCCGGCAAATGCATTGTTGGAGGTGTATTCGAACGTCAACGAAAGGGTTTTCCCCTGATGGGCATCGTCAAGACGGATGAAATGGGGTGTCGACCCCCCATATACCGGGCGGGCCCACCCTTGTTTCGGGCCCTCATACCGGTAAATGACACTTCCATCGACCGATACGGTGAGGCCGCTCATGCTCGTATTGACTGCAATGGCGGTGTTATGGTTGGGAAATGAGGCGGGCAGGCGATATGTTGCAGTGAAGGTTTTGCCCAAGAGATTTCCCTCGATGGAGTAGGGAAGCTTGACGTTTCTGGCGATAGGCTTGTCATTCTCATAGATGGTCCAAGGACCTTCCCATTCGATAACCGGCTCATTGTCCAAAGCGGGTATGGACAAAAACGAGTCAAAATAACAGGCGACGCAAAACATGACTACGACCAAAGACAACAAGATGCGTTGCATTTGACGTTCAGCAGCGGCAGCCTTCATCATATGCTCCTATGCATGCGCAGCCTGGGATGCCTTTCGGATTTCGGGATGCCCTTTCTCGTTGAGCTTGCGCTCAATGAATTTATCCTGTTCCAGCTTGGACAGCAGATTGCCGAGGCTTCGGTAACTGCTGCGCTCGATCATACGGCTCTTGTCCATCTGATGGAATTTGACGCCCACATAGCTGACAAGCTGCCAGGCATCGGGGTCGAAGGAATCGATCACTTTTTTCATCAAATCCTCGACTTGAAGATCTATTTTCTTGGTATGCTCCGAATCGGGTTTCTCAACCTTCTTGACCTTTTCCTTCTGGGTGCCTTTCGGCTCTTCAGTCTTGGGCTTCGGCATGAAGGATTCAATGATCAGGATCTCATCACAGCAGTTGTTGAAAATCGGCTTGTCGCTCACCGCTTCCTTTGTCACCAGATATACTTCCTTCCCATACTTTCGCAATGCTTCCATGATCACCGTGAAATCACTGTCGCTGGTAATGAAGACATACCGGTCGATCACCGGGGTGTTGATGATGATGGTCTCCAGCGCCTCAAGGCTGATGATCAAATCGGCCCTGTTCTTGTAATTGGTGGTGATCGAAGGGGTGTCGCGGATGGTGAAGTTATACTCGGCAAGCTGTTTTTCCAATTTCTTGATGGACTTTGAGTTGCCGCAAGCCATCTTGATGACGAATATATTTTCTTCTTCTGGGCTGTCATTATGTTTGAGGGTGAGCTCCTCGAAGAGCATCTTCAAATCGAGGCCGGAAGGGATGTTCTCAAGATCGATGTAAATGGCATTGTTTTTTCTGCGCATGTGTCGCCCCCTGTCTGCCTACTATACACCAGCTTTGGCGCTCAAGAAAGTACGATGCAAGAACTACGTGCTGCCTAAAAAGGAATATCCGTACAAAAGGTCATCGGTTCGGATGTAATCGGATGCACAAAGCTGATCATTTGGGCATGCAGGTACAGGCGGTCCTGCATGCCGCTGCCATAGAGCCGGTCTCCTGCAATGGGCCTTCCCAATCCCTTGGGATGGGAGCTGTGGAGCCTGAGCTGATGGGTCCTGCCTGTCAGCGGCTCGAATTGTACGCGGGTGACCAACCTGCCCTCGCGGGTGCGCTCGACACAAAGACGCTTGTACAACGTGGTTCCCCATTTGCCATGGATCTCATCGTATATCTGGTAGGGACGGTTGTTGATATCGGCACGAAACGGGAGGGTGATGGTTCCACTCTCCTCTTTCAGTACACCTTCCAAGAGGGCGACATAGCGCTTTTTTACCTGTTGTTCACGGAACAGGCTGTGCATCCTTCGGTGGGCTTCCTTGTTCAGGGCGATTACGAGAAGACCGGATGTATCCATGTCGAGGCGGTGGGTTGCACATTGCAACGGGGCGTCAGGGAAAAGGACTCGGATCCGGCTCTCCACCGAGTCGATCTTGTCTTGTGTCCGTCCGGGAACCGATAAGAGTCCCGCTTGCTTGTTGACCACGGCGATGTGTTGGTCTCTATAGACAATATCCAGGCCGAGCATATGCTCCAATATGGGTTTGCATTTTTGGTCGCACGGCCCGTAAAAGGCCAGATGCTCGCGATTGGCACTGCAGCCGAAAAAGAATTCAGCCATGCTGACCGGATGCAGTCCTTGGGAGAGTGCTGCATGGAGCAACTTGATCGTACAGCAATCGCCGCTTCCGGTAGGAATGCCGTCAGGAGGAAAGCATGCAGTGAGAGGGATGCGCTCTCCGTTGATGGTGGAAAGGCTGTACAGGCTGTAGTAGCGGGAAAGGGCTTCGTGTGAGAGGGCGGCTTGCTCCGGCGAACCTGCCAGCTCCTTGATTCTGTGGTCGTACTGCTGCATGTAGGCCGCGTAGTCCTGGTCGTCGACCAGGTGTGCAGCCCAACCGGGGAGGTTGCGCTTTCCACCGAGACTTCCGGAGAATGCTTTGAGCAATACCTCGTTCCCTTCCCTGTCGCGGGCCGTCAACACGCCGAACATAATACCGCCGCCCTTTTGGAAAAACCGGTCGGTGCTGAAGCTGCACTCACTTTCAAAATCAACGGCGTGTTTTTCTGCAAGCAAGTGCTGCAGGTAGAGGGCGTGAATCTTTGCCGGGTACTGGGGAAGCGGTGGATGCATACGGCTATAGTACGCAAGTACAGCCGCTGTTGCAACCTTTCCCCTAGCCAAAGGGAAATGGCTGTGTCATCATACAAACCAAGGGTAACGCTATGCAAGCAACGTTGGAATTGGACATGCTATCCGTCGTCATGATGCTCTTCGCCATAGCCTTGGCCAGCAGAAGCGTACAGATCAATCCCCGTAATCGGTGGTACATTCTCTCCGCATTCTCCCTGCTTGTCTTGCTTGGAACCGAGCTGTTTGCCTATCAGGTGGATGATGTGGGCGTTGTCAGCCAGATTTTGTACCACCGGGCGACCAACGTGCTGGGGTTTTCCCTTTCCCCGGTTGTCTGCTTCTTCTTATTGCATTTCATCGGCTACTCAAGCTTTCACAAGTATAGCCCTGTTTTGGTGGTTCCCCTCATTCTCAATTCAATGTTCAGCCTTGCAAGCTATTGGACGGGATGGTTCTTTTTCGTTGATGGGCAGAACATCTATCGCCGCGGTCCGTTCTTTTTTGTCACCACCGTGATCACGTTCTTCTACTATGGGCTGAGCATTCTCCACCTGATACAATCGCTGCGACGGTATGAAAGTTCGGACCGTTTGCTGCTCATGTGCATTCTTATCACACCGATTATCGGCTTTCTTTTTCAATTGTTATTCCCTTGGGTGCTCACCCTCTGGCC
>NZ_DJGW01000070.1:2805-3872 GCF_002432845.1 Sphaerochaeta sp. UBA5836 | reverse complement strand
TTGACATCAAGGTATGAAGAGGGGCTACGGCTTTCACCAATTTTGGTCCGGTCATCCTCGGATTGGCAGCCTCTTCGGTCGGGATGCTTTACTCTATCCAGGAAATGAAAAAACGAGAATATTATACATCCGGCATTACCTGTAATATATTTGCTCTATACTGCAATAATGGTAATTTATTATGACTATTATTGCAGTTTTCTTCTTGTGAGTTTTGGATTACATAATTTTATTGACAAAAGTTCAAACGTGAATAAATACTACTATATACTATATACAGAACACGAGGAGTACGTTGGTATGAATGGTACGATTATTCTCATCGTAGTATTGTACATGCTCTTGATGCTGGCTATTGGCTACTACTCTTCCAAGAAGATTAGCACCAACACCGACTTCATGGTGGCAGGAAGACGGTTGGGTCCGCTGTTGATGGCGGGAACCCTTGCAGCGACGGAAATCGGAGGAGGCAGCTCGCTGGGAGTTGTTGCCAATGCGTATGGTTCCTGGGGCATGAGTGCTTCGTGGTACATCATCGCCATGGGTATTGCATTCGTGATCCTGATCCCCCTTGCTCCGAAGTTCCGATCCTCTTCGGTCAAGACAGTCCCCGAGTATTTCAGAAGAAGGTATGACAAGTTCTCAGGTGGATTCAGTGCCATTGTCATGATGGCGGCCCTGGTCGGCTTGACTGCAGGCCAGTTCAAGGCTTCGGCATCAATTTTGGAAGTCATGCTGGGCTTGGACTATACAACCAGCTTGATAATCGTCACGCTGGTCATCACCGTCTATGCGGTAATGGGCGGCCTGTGGTCGGTGACACTGACCGACTTCATCCAAGTCTTCCTCATCGTTATCGGCATGGCTATCGCCATCCCGTTCGCTTTGAAGCTGGCCGGAGGTTGGGCGACAGTCAAGCAGACGGTACCCGCCGAACATCTAAGCCTTACCAAGGGAATCGGTGGCTGGGGGCAGATTGCAGGCTATGTAATCATGTATGTAGCCACATTCTCCGTCGGCCAGGAAGCGGTTTCGCGCTACTATGCGGCCCGTGACGGCAAGGCTGC
>NZ_DJGW01000070.1:2213-2761 GCF_002432845.1 Sphaerochaeta sp. UBA5836 | reverse complement strand
AACCTGCTTGAGCCGGGTGTAGTCGATGCTCTTAAGAACAACTCCCGGTATGCCCTGCCGGCGTTGGCGGTGGCAACCATGCCCGCTGTGGTCACCGGTATTCTGTTTGCCGGTATCATCAGTGCTACGATGAGCTCGGCCGACAGCGACCTCTTGGGTGCCGGGTCGATTTTCGGCAACGACCTGTACAAGATTTTCATCCGCAAGGGAGCCAAGGACAAGGAAGTCATGTTGGTAACCAAAATCACCATGGTGATCGTCGCCCTCTTCAGCCTGATCACAGCACTGTATGCAAACAACATACTCACCCTTCTGGCTTTCTCCTTCACCCTCAGGGCTGCAGGAACGTTTGTCCCGTACGTAATGGGTCACTTCTGGAAGAAGGCCTCCAGTGCCGGAAGCATTGCGTCGATCTTGATCGGCAGTGTTGTATTCTTCTTGATGGATACCAAGGTCCTTCCCGCCATCCCGAAGGTGAACAACATCATCCCCGCTCTTCTGATCAGCCTCATTGCATTCTATGTGTTCTCTCTGATCAAGCCTCCCAA
>NZ_DJGW01000070.1:0-2139 GCF_002432845.1 Sphaerochaeta sp. UBA5836 | reverse complement strand
TGTATGGCTTAAGCTCGAGAACGTTTATAGGTTGATCCAGTACTGCTTGGGTACCGGGTTGGCTCCTTCCCAGATGATCTGGCGGAAGTGGACGGGGTCGGTATTGCCTTCGGTATTGATGAAAAGCACCTGGCTGTCCTTGTTCAATCCCAAGGCATCCTTGAGCTCCTTGAGTTCGGGGTACTGCATGATCGAAGCGAAGGCTCCCAGGGTTACAGCCCCGCTCTCTCCGCTGATGATGAACGGATCGCCGTTGAGCGGGGTCGCATACATTCTCATACCCTTGGCGGCAATATAGTCGGGGACAATAATGAATGCATCGGCATCTTCTTTCAAAATCTCCCATGCAATGGGGCTGGGGTCGCCACAAGCAAGGCCTGCCATAATGGTATCCAGGGGACCTGTGACCGTATGAGGCTTTCCGTCGTTTGCCAGGGCGCTTTCGTAGATGCAGGGAGCCTTGTCAGGCTCGACGACGATGCACTTCGGCGCATCCTGGCCGAATAAGGCATGGTAGAACCCGATGACCGAGGCAGCAAGAGCCCCGACACCCGCCTGTACGAAGAGATGCGTCGGCTTTACGATGCCGACACCGCTGAACTGCTCCTGGGCTTCTGCAAGCAGGGTGAGATAGCCCTGCATGATCCAGGTCGGAATTTCCGTGTAGTTGTCCCAGCTGGTGTCACTGATGATCGTCCAGCCATTCTTCTCTGCATCAATGGCTACCTGGCGCACGGCATCGTCGTAGTTGCCGTCGACGATGACAACCTTTGCCCCGTTGCTCTTGATCGCATCGATACGCCGTACGCTGGTTTCAGAGTGAACGTAAATGACACACTTGAATCCGAGGCGCTTTGCCGCCCACGCAATGCCACGACCATGGTTGCCGTCCGTGGCACTTGCGAAGGTAAGGTCCCCCACCTTTTCTTTGACCTCCTCACTGGCGAGGTAGGCGAACGGGGTGTCCTCCCCGAGTATGCCCAGTTGCTTTTGCAGATACCGATACAGGGCGAAGGATCCTCCGAGTACCTTGAAACTGTTGAGCTGCAGGCGGCTGGACTCATCCTTGGTCCAGATGCCGCCCACCCCGAACATGGTGGCAAGATTGGGCAGCCCCTGCAGCGGGCTCATCCGATAGCCGGGTATCTGCCTGTGGAAACGTCGGGAGCAATGCGCCTGCTTCATGGAAAAGAGCTTCGTAGCCAGCTCGACGTTTTTCTCGCGTGGCTCACGAACAATGTAGGAAATTTCCTGCTGTGTACCGGTCATATAATCCTCCAATTGGAAAATTGCTTATTTCAAATATTTTTACCTATTTATCTACCAATATCATCAATTATTCAAGACCTTATTACCGATATGATGAATTCTTTGGAAGGATATCAAAAAACAGGAAGACTGTCCTTTCATGCAGGTCAGAACCGATATCGCGCCCCGATTTGGGCAAGAAAGGTAACGGTGAGCCTTTCAATGAAGGGAACCTCGTCAACAGCATAAAACACTCCATACCCAAATGATACGGGAACTGAAAAATGACCGAGGAAAACAGGCTCAACACCGAAGCCGCCGCCGATTCCAAAGGAAGGCGCGTATCCATACTGCCCGGTGCTGCTGTCTACACTTGCAAAACCCCTATGGTTCAAACCGGCAAACCAATACAGGTCGCTTGCAAACCAATCCTGATAAGCAGCTGAGAAGAATGTATGCTGATACTCCACACCTACGCTGTAATCCAGATAGGAATTGCCTCTGAGATACAAGCCGACCGTGGCCTGCAATGCCGACGTTTCGTCAAATTTCTGGAAGAAGCTCAAGCCGTCGGCTGATAGTTGACCGACCTGCGCTCCGATGCCGCGTATGTATGTTGAAGCGGTTAAAGCGGAGATCCCGAATACCAAGAGCATAAGAAGAATCAAAAGAGCTTTCCGGTATTTCATGCCACCAGTGTAAAAGCTCCTCATCACCTAGAGCAAGATGACGACCTTACTGCACAATACGATATTGTTGATTGGTTATGGTAAAGTTCAGATCTCCCCGTTTCACGCCTTCACTTTGCAGGATCTGATGGTCTGCAGTGAAGAATATCGCCTCGACATCCTCAAAGGAGTTGATCAAGGCCATGCCCTTCTCATAACCCAG
>NZ_DJGW01000105.1:11718-20804 GCF_002432845.1 Sphaerochaeta sp. UBA5836 | reverse complement strand
CAACTGGAAGGCAACATCATCTACCCCCGCGTGGTCGGCAGTTCGGTGGGATTGCCCGGAGTCTGGGTCTTTGTTTCAGTCATCCTGGGAGCTGGATTGTTCGGGGTGCCAGGCGTCCTCTTTGGAGTCCCCTTGGCGGCGACGGTGTATCAGCTGCTGAAACCGAGCAAGCAATAATCAGGAAAAAAAGTGTTGTGATGTAAGAAAACCAATGGTATGCTCTATTTGTCCGACAAATGGACAATAGGAGTAATACCTTGAGCATTGTGCCTGTGAGAAATGAACGACTCTCAGATAAGGTGGTGAATCAGATCCTTGCCCTGATTCATGCCGGCGAGCTCAAGCCCGGGCAGAAATTGCCGAGCGAGCTCGTCTTCAGTGAACAGTTTGCGGTGAGCCGGGGTGTCATCCGGGAGGCAATGATCCAACTGCAGGCATTGGGCTATATACGCAGAAAAACCAAGAACGGGACCTTTATCGAGAAGGACATCATCGAACGCCTCTCAAAGCCGGTGAGTGACGCTCTCAAGGAAGCAACCTTTCAGGATCTTTTGGATTTTCGTGATTCGCTGGAATCCAAGATGGTTGAGATTGTCATCGATCGTGCAAGCGACGAAGAGATTGCCGAGATACGACAGACCCTCTCTGTCCAGGAACCCAAACCGGCAGGACATTTCAGCTTGGACCACTACTTCCACTACAAGCTTGCCCAGGCTTCACGCAACATCTTTTACATGAACTTCATCGATACCTATTATGATCTCATCGAAGAACTTGCACAGGCCAACAAGAAGCAGGAAGGCTCGTTGGCAAGCATAGAAGAGGAACATCAGGCGATTGTTGAGGCAATTGCCAAGCGTGACAAAGAGGCGGCTCATCACGCGATGAAGCAACATATCACCAATGTAAGACAGCGGCGACAGCGTCTGGAAATGGAGAACTCTCTATGAAATCCCTTACGTTGCTCTCTCCCTGCGGTATTCTTGGGTATGGATTTCCCGACGCATCCTTCGCGTACGGACTCTCTCAGAAGCCCGACGCAATCGTTGTGGATGCAGGATCCACCGATGCAGGACCCCACAAACTGGGAGCCAAGACCGCCATTGTCAGCAGAATGGCTGCAAAGAAAGATTTGCAGCGCATCATTCTCGGTGGTTGGTCGCTCAAAGTCCCGGTGATCATCGGCTCTGCCGGCGGCAGCGGCGGAGAGAGTCATGTCCGCTGGACAATGGACATCATTGAAGAGATTCTTGCTGAACATACAAGCTGTACACCAAAAATCGCCATCATCTGGGCCGATATCCCCAACCAAGCTATTCTTGACAGTCTCTCCAAAGGAAAGGTTCAGCCTTTGGATGCCTCAAGCCTTCCCTTGGATGAACAAATTCTCAAGCAGACCACTGGAGTGGTTGCCCAGATGGGCTTGGAGCCCATTCTGGATGTACTCGAAGCCAAGGCCGACATTATTGTTTGCGGTCGCGCCTATGACCCGGCACCCTTTGCCGCAGTAGGTGTGTTTCATGGCTTTGATTTGGCCCTGAGCTATCACTTGGGCAAAGTGCTGGAGTGCGGGGCGCTGTGCTGCAATCCGGGGACCACCAAGGACTGCATGCTCGGAACCCTGTACGAAGATTGTTTTGAAGTCTATCCCTGTGACCCCAAACGAACCTGCACCCCTGTCAGCGTGGCTGCCCATACCTTCTACGAGAAGGACCATCCCTATCTGTTGCATGGCCCGGGCATAGCCATGGACTTGAGCTGTTGTACCTTCACCACGGTCGCAAAGAACCGGGTGAGGGTGCAGGGCAGCAAGATCGAGGCGACCAAAGTCTATCAGATCAAGCTGGAAGGAGCACGCAAGGTTGCATATCGCACCATCGTGGTGGCGGGTGTGCGCGATCCTCTGCTTATCGATCGAATCGATGAGGTGCAGGAACTGGTGCGCCAAAGCGTACAGGAGCAGTACAAGGAGTTGGATGCGTTAAGCTACACCATCAATTTCCTCAACTATGGAAAGGATGGGGTGATGGGTTCGTTGGAACCGGAGAAACAAGCAGGTCATGAACTGGGGGTGGTCTTTGAAGTACTGGCAGCAAGCCAGGACTTGGCAGACGCCCTCTGTGCTTCGGTGAGGTCGACCTTCATGCACTACGGTTATGAGGGACGCAAAGCTACTGCTGGCAATTTGGCTTTTCCGTTCGCTCCCAGTGATATTCCCTTCGGAGCGGTGTATGAGTTCTCGGTCTACCACCTGATGGATGTGGATGATCCACGGGTATTCTTCCCCTGGCAATGGTGGAAAAAGGAGGCTCGGTATGCCCAGATTGGTTGATTTGGCCTGCATGTTGAGAAGCAAAAACAGCGGCCCGTTCCTCATTACCCTGGATGTCTTTTTCGATGACTTGGCCACCTATAGAAGGGTGGTGGAGAGCGGGGTGCTTTGCAGACAGACCATCAAGAAGTGTTATCAACTTTCCGATGAGCAGTTGGTGGGTATTTACTGTTTTGAAGCAGCCCTGGGAATAAAAATCACCTATCGCCGTCCGATTTCATCGGGTACCTGCGGCGATCGTGATGTCTATGGGGCTCAACAGCATGCCCCTTTGATGGGTCTTCTCATCCCCTAACAAGGAGTACGTATGGAAATCAAGCGTGCATGGAAACAAATCAAAGCGGAGCGGGTTCTCTACCTTCTGCTGCTTCCTACGTTGACCTTCTTTGTCTTGTTCAGGGTCCTCCCGATTTTGAACATGCGTCTTGCCTTCTTCCAATTCCGTGCAAGGGGGGATTGGCCTTTTGTCGGACTCAAATACTTTGAGATGATTTTCTCCAGTCCAGCCTTTGCCCAGATTCTCGGCAACACCTTGATCATCAGCTTCATGAAGTATGTCCTGCTCTTCCCTTTCTTTGTCATCTTCGCTCTTATGCTCAACGAAATCCGCTCCTTCCGCTTCCGCAAGTATGTGCAGGTTGTTTCCTACCTTCCCCACTTCCTCTCCTGGGTTGTAATTGCAGGCATCTGGATCAACGCCCTTTCCTTGGGAGGGTCGGTCAATCAGATTGTCACCTTCTTTGGAGGCAAAGCTGTTGATTTCATGACGGACCGCACCAAGATTCGTTGGATTCTGATGCTTTGCGAGGCATGGCGAAGTCTGGGCTGGGACTCGATCATCTTCTACACCGCCATTCTTGCCATCTCGCCCTCTCTCTACGAAGCCGCCCAGATTGATGGGGCGAGCAGGATGCAAATCATCACCAACATCATCCTGCCGGCTTTGGTTACTCCTATGATCACCATGTTCATACTCAATCTGGGGTTCTTCCTGAATGCAGGCTTCGACCAGGTTTTCAACTTCTCGAACCAAGCGGTGGAGAGTACGATCGACATTCTCGATACCTATATCTACCGCATCGGCATCGAGGGCGGTCAGTACTCGCTCGCCACCGCAGTCAGTCTTATCAAAGGCTTGGTCGGAGTGGTTCTGGTTTACACGACACACGTTTTCTCGAAGAAAATGACCGGCTCGGGGGTGTGGTGATGTACACAAGAAAACGATTCAGCCTATCACAGCTTTTGTTGGTGCTTCTGCTCTTCTTCATAACCCTTACTATGTTGGTCCCCCTGCTCAACATTCTTGCTAAATCCCTTTCCAGCCCCACCAAGTCGGTTGGTATGGGAGGTCTTGCCATCCTGCCTCAGCAGTTGGATTTCCTTAACTACCGCATTGTTTTCAGTCATCCCATCCTGGTACCTTCGTTGATAAACAGCATCATCATTACCTTGGTTGGGACACTGGTGAATATCGTGCTTACCACAACGGCAGCGTATGCCCTGACCAGGCCGCGCTTGACGCTCAAGCGTCCCATCATGGTCTTTCTCATCATTATGATGCTCTTCGACCCGGGTTTGGTTCCCGAGTATTTGGTGGTGCAGCAACTAGGCCTGATGGGCAGCAAGTGGTCGGTCATCCTGGTCACTGCAGTTAATGTCTACTATCTGATCATTATGATGCGGTACTTTGAGAAGGTTCCCCAGTCGATAGTGGAGGCCGCCACCATCGATGGGGCTACCCACATCCAGATGCTGGTGAGAATCTTCTATCCGTTGAGCAAGGCGGGAGTGGCCACCATTACCATGTTCTATGCCGTAGTTCGATGGAATGAGTACTTCAGAGCCGGCATCTATTTGACTCGCAAGTCCACCGATACGGTACTGCAGGTCGTGCTGCGGCAGTTTGTCGTTCTCGGTGACACCGTCTCAATTCTCGGCCAGCAGAATGTCTATGATTACAACGCTCTGGCCCGCGCCGACTACAGCGCCCTCAAGGGGGCTACCATTGTGGTGGCAATCATCCCGATTCTCATTCTCTATCCCTTTGTGCTGCGATTCTACGCGAATGATGTTCTTTCGGGTGGAATTAAGGAATAAAAAAGTATTTGAAAACCATGAGGAGGTTTCTATGAAAAAGAGAGGCGTATTGGTACTTCTGGTCCTGTTGACGGCTATCAGCATTGTTGGTGCGGCCGGGACCAAGGAAACAGCAGCAGCTGTCCAAAGTGGTGCTATTGGAAGTGCAGGCAATCCTGTGAAGGTGACCTACCTGTGCAAGGATGTCGACCCCATCACCGATGCCCAGCAGTTGGGAATGCTTGAGAAAGCCATCGAAGAGGGCATGGCGAAAGAAGGCAAGTATGTCGATCTGGTTATTCTGTCCGCTCCGACCGGTAGTTATGCAACGGTGGTTCCCATTGCTTTCAGGACAGGACAGATCAATCCCGATCTGATCTACTTCCAGGGCAATGACCAACCGCTGGCCCAAGAAGGCTTGCTGGAGGATTTGACTCCCTATGTAGAGAAGTCTGTAAACGTCAAGGCAATCATGGGCGACCACACCAAGGCTGCAATGAAGAACTATCCCTACCTGATGTGGCTGGCTCCCGCCCGTGTCCAGATTCCTGTGATGCGCTCCGATTGGTTTGCCAAGCTGAAGAGCGGCAAAGCCCTGCTTGAGAACCCCACCGTGGACAACTACTATGCCATGTTCAAGGAGATCAAGGAGAGCGGCATGGCCAAGTGGCCGATTACCACCGACGGTGGCATCCTGAAAATCGATTCAGTCTTCAATCATGCCTTCGGCCTTACTGCCACCATTGTCAAAGAGAACGGCAGGTGGGTGTATAGCAATGCCACAAAGGCGAGCCGCGACAAGCTGGCTTTCTATGCAAAGCTCTATAAGGAAGGGTTGCTGGACAACGAGTATGTCACCAAGACTTGGGAGACGATGGAACAGGCTTTCTATGAAGGTTCTGCTGCCTTCGTTGCCGGTACCGCCGGTGATGTGGTCAACGTATACAACAACAAGATGAAGGAAGCCCAAGGTGTTGAACTCGTGGTGCTTCCTCCTGCCAAGGGTGTCAGTCAGGCTTACCAGAGCGTCGATGTAACCAAGGAAAGCCGTGGCTTTGCCTTGAATGCAGATTCCAAGGTGAAGGATGCAGCTTGGGCGATTCTCGAGTATATGGCAGGTCCTGAAGGGCGCAAGCTGGATAAGCTTGGCCTGGAAGGCATCCATTACACCGTCGAAGGCGGCAAGTATGTTCTTACCAAGCAGTTCCCCTCTTGGTGGGCAAAATTCTGGCCGACCATGAACGGGCTCGATACTTCCAATGTCGTCGGCGAGGTGATGAGCAAGAGTGCAATCGACTCCCTCAATGCTGCTGCAAAGTATTTCGCAGCTGACACCAACGTACTCTTGACCGAGGACCTGCTGCCCCTCAAGGATGCCATGGACAAGCTCTATCGCGAGTATTCCACCGACATTATCCGGGGAGTCAGGCCGATTTCCGACTTTGATGAGTTTGTGACCAAGTGGAACGCAGCTGGTGGAACCAGAATCAGCGACTACCTTGCGACTGTTTTGAAGTAATGTGCTCTCTGTGGCCGGGACAGTGCCCCGGCCGCATTCAAAGGAACGTATATGACTACACACGAATATCTCTGCCGTTTGTATGCGGGCTTTCTGGGAATGAACATCGGAATCCGTCTTGGTGCTCCGGTGGAGCCGAGCCAATGGACGAGTGAGCGGATTCAACGCTTCTATGGCGATATTCATGGCTACGTAAAACAATTCAAGAATTTTGCCGCCGATGACGATGCCAACGGTCCGGTCTTTTTCCTGCGTGCCTTGCAGGACAAGCCACAACACACAACGCTTCAAGCTTCCGATGTTGCCGAAGCTTGGCTGAACTACGCCCGCGAGGGGGTGGGGATGTTCTGGTGGGGCGGGTACGGAGTGAGCACCGAGCACACCGCCTATTTGAATTTGAAAGCTGGGATTCCGGCCCCGGAGTCGGGATCCATTGCCATAAACGGGAAAACCCTGGCCGAACAGATCGGCGGTCAGATTTTTATTGACACCTGGGGTTTTCTCTTTCCTGATGATTGTAAAAAAGCTGCCGATCATGCACGCATGGCTGCCAGCGTCTCCCATGACGGAGATGGGCTTGAAGGGGCCGCCTTCATTGCTGCAGCCATTGCAAAGGCTTTTGCCACCGATGACATCGATGCCATACTCGATGCAGCATGTGCACAAATACGATCTGACTGTACGTATGCAAAGGTAGTGGGTGCGGTACGTGATTTTCATCGTGAGCATCCGGACAACTGGCGTGACTGTCTTGCCTACCTGCAAAAAAACTGGGGTTACGACCGCTACCCGGGAGTCTGTCACATAATTCCCAATGCAGGAGTGTGCATTATGGCCCTGCTGTATGGAAGAACGCTCAGTCGTGCAGTGGAAATTGCCACCATGGCAGGCTGGGACACCGACTGCAATGCAGGCAATGTAGGTTCCATTCTCGGGGTTGCCGGCAATCTTGCTGCTGTAGAGGAGCACTATCGTGCTCCGCTTCAGGACATTCTGGTTCTTTCGGGCATCTCAGGGTATTTGAACATCATGGACATTCCTTCCTACTGCAAGGAATTGGCTGCCTTGAGTTTGAAGGTCAGAAACCTCCCTGTCGGCCAAGAATTGCTGCAGAAGGAAGGGGAAATCAACTTCGACTTCTCCCTTCCTGGATCAATCCACGGTTTTCGGGTCTCCAACCCCAATGCCTGCAGCTTGCGTAATGAACATGGCGAATTGACCATGCTCTATGACCGCATGGTCCGCCCCCAGGCATGCCGACTCTACTATAAACCTTTCTATCGCAGAAGCGATTTTGATGATGAGCGTTATATGCCGGTGTTCTCTCCGACGGTGTATCCGGGCCAAACAGTCAGCCTGCGTTATCGGCTGGAGAAGTTCAGCGGGGAGTCGGTTCTCATCTCATCCTATGTGCGCAATACCACAACAGCTGAGATAATTCCCCTTGCCTCGGAGGTCGTGTACGACCAAGAATGGCATGATGTGATTTTCACGATTGAATCGAATCATCCGAAACTCAAGAATGCAATGATTGATGAAATTGGTTTGCTCTTTGAGGCGAACTCCCCGGCGAAGAACCGTGATTTCGGGGTGCTCCACCTCTCCCATTTCTCAGTAACCGGCAAGAGCCGGTATACCATTGATTTGGCTCAACAAGTCAAGGAATTCGCCTCCATCACCCCATTCAGCCACAACCATGGGGCATGGGACCTGGTCAAGGATGCGGCAGGCCTCTCTTGGATGGAGGCGATGACGCTCGATCATGCAGAGGCTATGACCGGCAACTATTATACCAAGGATGTTGAGGTTGCAGGGAAGCTGATAGTCCATTACGGAACTTCCGCCTTTGTGGGCCTGAGGATCCAAGGGGCCAGAAGGGGATGTTATGGAGGGTTTCATCAAGGCCAAGTGGGAATATTCATGCATCAGCATGGCCGATTGGTCCCTCTTGCCGTCAGAGAAGCCTCGCCCGAGCTTGAACGACAGTATGTGCTGACCTTCAAGGCCGAAGGCAGGAAGCTTGCACTTGAGATTGAGGGTCTTGGTACCTTTGAGGCGATGGACAATCCCTACGACTATGGCATGGTAGGGTATGCACTGTATGCAAACGGCAGGGTAGGCTTTGGGAACCTGCAGGTGAAGGAGTTCTAGATATGATGAAACGTTCTGAGTTTGTGCAAGACCGCAATCTGGTCAGGGATAAGGCGGTCGGCGCCTTGATCGGCTTGGCCGTTGGGGACTCCTTCGGTGATGCTGCCAGAATGCAGGCAAATCGTGAAAGCTATGGCTTCATTACCGATTTCAACGCAGGGGCAACCTGGAGTACCGATGATACCGAGTTTGCCCTGCTGACGGCAAAAACCCTGATCAAGTCCAAGGGGAATCTCACTACCGAACAGGTGGTGGAAGCTTGGTTTGAGGATGTGGTGGTTCAGGATGAGTTCAAACGCGGTGGAGCAAGCGAGGTTGCAGCAGCCAACAATCTGAGAAAAGGCCTCAGACCGCCGCAGAGCGGCAAGTTCAATACCTTTCACCTCAGTGATGGGAGTGCCATGCGCATTCCTCCCGTAGGTATTGTCTGCGCCGCTGATCCTGCCAGGGCGGTTGCCATGGCTCAAATCGATGCCTCGATCAGCCACAGTGAGGATGGTGTTTGGGGTGCCCAGGCTGTAGCAGCTGCGGTATCGGTAGCGATGGCCGATGGGAGCTGGGAGGAGATTTTTGAGGCAGCACTCTCTCCCATTCCTGCCGACAGCTGGCTCTTCTACAGCATGAGAAAGGCCTTCGACATAGTCGATGCAGCAGAGGGTAATATTCTCGATTGCTGGATGTCGTTGCACGACGAAATCAAGGCAAGCACTTGGGCTACCACATCTGAAGCGATTCCCGCAGCATTCGGGTGCCTGCGGTTGAGGCATGACGATTTTCGTTCTGCACTCGTGCTTGCAGGCAACTTTGCCCGAGATGCCGACACCATAGGTGCGGTGGCGGGTGCAATCCTGGGAGCCAAGTACGGGCTCTCATCCATTCCACATCACTGGGTACAGAAGGTGCGTCATCCTTCAGGGACGTGTCTGCAATTCACCAAAGGCTTGGACATCGTCCAGATAGGGGAACAGCTCGCAGATTTGATCCGATAGCCCGAAAAAAAAGGTTTGC
>NZ_DJGW01000105.1:0-11677 GCF_002432845.1 Sphaerochaeta sp. UBA5836 | reverse complement strand
ATATGAGTTTTATTGCGTAGATTAACTTGCGTATTCTACGCATACAACGTAACATCCATCTATGGATACCTATATTTGGCAACAACCGGACTGGCCGCATTTTACCTATGATGCACATTCCTTGCTCTCCTCCATCAATGAGATTGCCCATGCACAGGGGAGGCTGGAAACACTGCTCACCCAATTGGGTATTTCAAATCTCAAGGAATTTGAGGCGCGGACCTTCACCGATGAAATCTATCATTCACATGAGATAGAGGGGGAGATCCTTGAGCAGCAGAGAATCTACTCATCAATCTGCCGAAGGCTCCAAGTTCCCAATGCATCGATGCAGCTTTCCGGACCTCATATTGAAGGTGTTGTCAAAACGTTGTTGGAAGCTTTGGAATGTGCACAGTCGCCGCTCTCGCACCAGAGACTGTGGTCTTGGCACAGAACCTTGTTTCCACAGAATTTGAGTGGACCATTCCTCATTCATGCAGGAGCGTACAGAACAGATGCCATTGCAGTGATTTCTGGATTCTCCAAGAATCAGGAAGTTCTGTTTGAAGCCCCCTCCGCAGATCTTGTACATCAAGAAATGGAGGCTTTCATCGCATGGATCAATGAGCCAAGCAACATCCCCGCTTCAATTCGCAGTGCTATAGCTCATCTTTGGTTTCTGACCATCCATCCATTTGAGGACGGAAATGGAAGGATGGCAAGAATCATCGGAGACTATACATTTAATAGGCATCATACAAAAAACCAAGTCTTATTCAGCCTTGCCACCCAGCTCAAGAAGCATCAGAGCGAGTATTATGAACAGCTTCGCCAAGCACAAACGGGAAGTCTTGATTGTACCAACTGGATACGCTGGTATCTTGGACAAATTCGCGAAGCCCAAGAACGGGCAATCCAGAGTTGCGAAAAGACGCTGCATGTAAGACACCTGTTTGAGCGACTGACTTTGAATGAACGCCAGCGTTCCATGATCGTGCGGTTGACTACGGATTTTTATGGATCCTTGACAACCCGGAAATGGGCGAAACTCATGCATTGCAGCCATGATACTGCAATGCGTGATATCAAGGATCTGATACATAAAGGGGTGCTCAAGCAATCCGAACGCGGAGGAAGAAGCACCAGTTACGTTCTGGTGCTCCCACAGTCTCTTCAATAGCGGATCGGTTTTCCTTCTTTCTGGCTGCGGTACATGCCCTCGATGAGCTTGACCGTCTCCCTTCCTTCCTCTCCGCTGCTGATCAGCTCCTCTTTGCCAAGGATCGCTTGTGAGAAATGTTCCTGTTGTTTGGTGAAGAAATACGCTACTGCATCGATTGAGTTGAAAAAAGCTGTGTCCTCATCCTTCCAACGGCCCAGGTTCTGCTGCTCACCCTCAATCGTCCACAGGTCGTTGACCGGCGGTTCCAGGATGCTGCTGCGCCCGGCAATGAACATCGCACCCCCATCGGTCTGCACCCCGACCGAGTAGGCCGATGAGCCGTGGACATGCACCTTGGCATGGATGCCCGGCTTCTGGGAGTTGGATACAAGGATCGAGGCCATGGCGCCGCTTGCAAATCTCACTACTGCGACGGCGCTGTCCTCCACCTCGATATAGGGGTGGTTTATGTTGTCCCACTGGGCATACACCTCCTTGACCGGGCCGAGAAACCAGTGCAGCAGATCAAGTTGATGGGGTGCCTGGTTTATCAGGACTCCACCGCCCTCAAGGCTCCAGCTGCCACGCCAGGGATCACTTGCATAATACGCTTCGTCGCGCCAGCCGAGCATGGTAACCTGGCCGAGCATCGGTGTTCCCAATTTTCCGTCCTCGATGGCTTTGTGGATGCGCAGGCTTGCGGGATACCACCGCCTCTGACTGATCACCGAAAGCAATTTCTTCTCAGCCTTGGCTGTCTCGACCATGGCGTCGCAGTCGCTGACAGTGAGGGCCATCGGCTTTTCCACCAGCACATGGGCACCCGCTCTCAGGGCGGCAATGGTGTGTTCCTTGTGAAGCGGGTGTGGCGTGGTGATGATCACCGCATCGACCTTCGCTTCCTTGACCATGAGGTTGATATCGGTATAGGCAAGAATCCCAAACTCCTGGGCAAAGGCCTGAGCCTTGCCCGAATCGCGACCCCATACTGCAACAAGGGTGCTGTCCTTGGCATCCTTGAGGGCCTTGGCATGGATCTTAGCCACTTTCCCGTATCCAATCAGAGCATATCGTACCGTATTCATTGCATGCCTCGCATTATTCAGGGAACCAAGACAACTTTCAGCAGGTTGTCCTCTCGGTTGTACAGCTTGTCGAACCAAACTTTGCCTTCCTTCAGGGGAGCGACCTTGCTGATCAGGTCGGTGACGTCAAGCTTCTTGTCCGCCATCATCTTCAGTACCGTCGGATACTCGCCGTTGATGGCGCATGAACCTTGGAGCCTGATTTGCCGGGTTACCACACTTTGCAGCGGCAAATCGATGGTAGGGGTGACATTGCCCACCAGAACAACCGTTCCTCCCTTGCGCACCAGCGAAATTGCCATATTGATCGGGCTGCTGGCGCCGACCGCTTCATAGACGAGCTGAAGCATTTCACCGCTCGTGATGGATTGTACCTTTTCAAGCAATTGGGAATCGCGGGGATCGATGGCAAAGTCGGCACCAATTTCAAGTGCTTTCTTTCTCCGTTGTTCATCCATCTCGATGGCGATGATGTTGCCGCTGGTCATCGTCCTGAGCAGCTTGATCACCAACAGGCCGATCAGGCCGGCACCGACAACCGCCACATCCTCGCCAAGTTTCGGTGCTGCAAGGCTGATGGCATGGGCCGCAACTCCTGCGGGCTCGGCCATTGCAGCCTCCTCGAAGGAGAGACCTTGAGGAAGGTGAAAGAGCACCCGCTCTTCGATGAGGGCGTACTCGGCAAAGATCCCATCCTGGTGATAATCACTGCAGCTGACTCCGAGCACCCTGCGATTATCACACAAGTTGAACAATCCCTGCTTGCAGAACGGGCAGGAGCCGCAGTAGATGGTTGAATCGAAGGTCACCCGGTCACCAACCTTGAAATTGGCAACCAAAGATCCAACTTCCTCAATAATCCCGCTTCCCTCATGTCCCATGATTATGGGGGGCCTGCGTCTACCGGTCGACCCATCATAGCCGTGGACGTCGCTGCCGCAGATGGATGCAGCCTTGATTCTCACCAATACTTGGGTGGGGGAGAGCAGCTTGGGTTTTGCAACTTCCTGCATCTCCAAATTTTTGTATGCTGTCAATACGAGTGCTTGCATGCTTTACCTCTGAATACGGGCGCTGCCGCCTTGGGCAAGAGCCTCGACCTGGGAGAGAGTCGCCATGGTGGTGTCTCCGGGATAACTGGTCAACAGGGCTCCGTGAGCCCAGCCAAGCCTGAGTGCATCTTCAGGTTCCTTGCCTTCCAACAGGCCGTAGATCAAGCCGCTGGCAAAGCCGTCGCCGCCACCGACGCGGTCATACACATCAAGAACGCAGGTCGGTGCCTGATACCCTTTCCCATCAAGGAAGAGCACGGCGCTCCAGCGATGCCTGTTGGTGGACAGTACCTCACGCATCGTCGTAGCGACTGCCTTGACAGTGGGAAAACGCTTCTGCACCGACTCCATCATGCCGTAGAAGGAGGTGGGGTCGAGCTTGTCGGCCTTGACCACCTCAGGACCTTTCAGTCCGAGTCCAAGCTGCAGGTCCTCTTCATTCCCGAGCAGTACATCGACATGTTCGACGATGGATGAGAGGATTTTCTGTGCGTGTTCTTGAGGTTTGTCGGAAAGGGATTTCCAGAGTTTCTCCCGGTAGTTGAGGTCGAAGGAGACCACCGCTCCCTGATCCTTGGCTTTCTGCATCGCCTTGATGATCAAATCGGGGGTGGAGGGGGAGAGGGCAGAGAATATGCCGCCGCTGTGAAACCAACGAACGCCTCCTCCAAACAGTTCATTCCAATCAAAGCTATGCTCGTCCAAGAGGGCTGCAGCCTCATTGCTTCGATTGTAAAACACCACAGGAGGTCTCAACCCTTGTCCGCGGTCGCTGTAGACGTGGGCCATATTCGGGCCGCGGACTCCGTCGTGTGCAAACCGCTTATAGAAGGCTTTCACCCCCATTCGACGTACTTCAGCCTCTATTTTCAACCCGATGGGGTAGTCGACCATCGCACTGGCGATGGCTGTTCGCTGTCCAAACGCCCTGCTGAGGTTTGCCGCGACGTTGAACTCCCCGCCGGAGACATGAATGTCCAGCTGGGAAGCATATTCAAAAGGGATGACTCCAGGATCCAGGCGGACCACAAGAGCTCCGAGTGAGAGCAAATCCAGATGGGCATGCTCCTTGGGAATGAGTGCAAGCTGAGCCATACTATCCTCCTCAGGTCAAATGCTGTACGTAGTGGAAGCGGTGTTGCCGCCGCGGCCGGTCCAATTGGTATGGAAGAACTCACCTCTCGGTCGGTCAACCCGTTCATAGGTGTGTGCGCCAAAGTAATCCCGTTGGGCCTGCAGGAGGTTTGCCGGAAGGTTCTCGGTGCGATAGCTGTCAAACCAGGACAGTGCTGCAGACAGCGACGGGGCGGGAATCCCGTTCAGTGCTGCAGCGGCAACCACCTGCCGCAATTGCTGGTGGGTCTTGGTCAGGATACTGGAGAAATAGGGGTCGAGAATGAGGTTCTTCAGTGCCGGATCGGAGCTGAAGGCTTGGCTGATCTTATCCAGGAAAGCCGAGCGAATAATGCATCCGCCTCTCCAAAGAAGGGCGATGCCGCCCAGATTCAGGTCCCACGTGTTCACCTCTCCGGTCGTCTTGATCAGGGAGAAGCCTTGGGCATAGCTGATGATCTTCGCTGCATACAGAGCAGAGCGCAGAGCCTCGATGAAGGCCTTGGTGTCGGCAACCGGTGCAGACGGTTTGAAATCGAAGACCTTGCTTGCAGCAATGCGCTCCTCCTTCTGGCTGGAAACGCTGCGGGCAAAGACCGATTCAACGATCAGGGTGAGAGGGATGCCTGCATGCAAGGCGCTGATGCCGGTCCATTTGCCGGTTCCTTTCTGTCCGGCGGTGTCCAGGATCTTGTCCAGGAGAGCCGATCCATCCTCCTCCTTGAATCCAAGGATGTCTCGGGTGATTTCAATGAGGTAGGAGTTGAGTTCCCCCTCGTTCCACTCGGAGAAGACAGCTTGCATCTCATCGTTGGAGAGTCTGAGCAATTTTCTCATCAGGTCATACACCTCGCCGATGAGTTGCATGTCCCCATACTCGATGCCGTTGTGCACCATTTTGACAAAGTGACCGGCACCGCCGCTGCCGATCCAATCACAGCAGGGAACATCATCCACATGGGCTGATATGCTCTGAAAAATCGGCTTGACATGCGGCCATGCCTGAACAGAGCCTCCGGGCATGATGGAAGGGCCTTTCAGGGCTCCCTCTTCACCGCCGGATACACCGGTCCCGATGTACCACATGCCTTGGTTCTCGACATAGGCCATCCTTCTTTGGCTGTCCTCATAGTTGGAGTTGCCTCCGTCGATGATGATGTCTCCCTTGTCCAACAGGGGAAGCAGGGCTTCGATGGTGTCATCCACCGCCTGACCAGCCTTGACCATCATCATAACCTTGCGTGGCTTCTCCAATGCTTCCACAAGCTGACGCAGGCTGTGGGTGCCGATGATCTGCTTACCCTTTGCCCTGCCTTCGATGAACGAATCCACCTTTTCGATGCTTCGGTTGTATACTGCAACGCTGAATCCCTTGCTCTCAAGATTGAGCACCAGGTTCTCTCCCATTACTGCGAGGCCGATCAGGCCGATGGTTGCTTTCATAGCTATTCTCCTCTAGATGCGCCGCTTTGCGATGACACTTCTCATTTTATTCAAATTCTCAACTCCAGCCTCGCCAAGGTGCTCAAGCACCTCCACATAGAGGACATCGATGAGCACCAGGCTGGTGATTCTTGCGGAAAAGGACTCAGCCACCACCGAAGAGGCGGGACTGCTGACACTCAGCACCAGGTTGCCCAGCTTGGCCAGAGGCGAGCGGGTGTTGCTGGTCAAGACAATCAAAAAGCAGCCGTTGTTGCGAAGCTCCTCGGCAAGAGCCAGGGTATCGTGCCCGACTCCCGTATGGGAGATGAGCAGGGCGACATCGTCCGCTCCCGCTTGGCTTGCAAGCATCAGCTGCATATGGTAATCGGATGCGTATTGGCAGTTCAGCCCGGTGCGGATGAGTTTGTGATATGCATCCTGGGCCAGGATGTTCGACCCCCCGAGACCCATCAGAAAGAGAGCGTGTGAAAGGGCAAACCGCTTGGCCGCTTCCTTGAGGATGCTGCGGTCAAGCTTGGTGTAGGTCTCTTCAAGGTTTTTTCTTGCATTGGCAAAGACCATGTCCGCAGGATCTTCGCCTTTGGAGACTTCGGTTTCAAAGAGTTGTTCGCTGGATGGGATGGTCTCCCGGGCCAAGGCGATGCGAAAGCGCTGGTAGCCGCTGTAGCCGAGTTTGCGGGCAAATCGTACCATTGTTGATTCGCTGATGCCGATCCGCTCGGCAAGTTCCTCAATGCTGGGATTCACCGACTCCTTGGGGTGCTCGAGGATGAAGTCTGCGATTTTCTTCTCTTTGGTGCTGAGTGTTGCATACTTGCTGCGGATGGTATAGATGGCACTGACTTCCTGCATCGGATTCCCTCCCCCCTTGCTTCATAGTATAGTATGAAAAAAATATTCAGGCAATCAGAAATAAATATTCATTTATCGCTTCACTTCTGGAAAAAACGGGGTATACTATAAAAAAGGTGTACAAAGTAAAAGGAGTGTAGTGTAGTATGAAAACGAGAAATGTACTGGTTGTCATGGCACTGGTATTCTGCTTGGCCTTCCCCCTGTTTGCACAGGGCACCGCTGAGACAGCACAAAAACAGGAGATCCGCGTTCTATTGGCAAACCATCCCTATGGCGAGCTCTTGAAGACCAAGATTCCTGAATTCGAAGCAAAGACCGGCATCAAGGTCAACTATGAGAGCTTGCAGGAGAGCCAGCTGACCAACAAACTCACCACCGAGTTTGCCACCAAGAGTTCGACCGTCGATGTATTCATGACCCGTCCTTTGCAGGAAGGTCTGATGTTCATCAAGAATGGTTGGTATGAAGGCCTGGATAGCTACAACTTTGCAGACTACCCGGCCAACTCGGTCGATATCGGCAGAAAAGACGGCACAGCCTACATCGTACCGTTGGTAACCGAGTGGCAGGTACTGTACTATCGCAAGGACCTTTTCAAGCAGGCCGGGCTCTCTGTTCCTACGAACTTCACCGAGCTTGAAGCTGCTGCCAAAGCCTTGAACAAGGACGGCGTAGCTGGCTTTGCTTCCCGCGGAAAGGGTGCTGCAGCCGTTACCCAGCTCTCCAGTTATGTCTATAACTTTGGTGGCAGGTACCTTGATGGCGGCAAGGCTGTATTTGACAGCCCCGAGGCACTTGAGGCCATCCGCTACTACGGCAGGCTCTTGGGCAACTATGGCCCGCAGGGTGTGACCAGCATGTCTTGGGAGAATATCATGCCTGTATTCCAAGCCGGCAAGGTTGCCATGTGGACTGATGCATCGGTCTTCTACGGCCAGATTGTCGATCCCACCAAGACCCAGATTCCTGCTGCCGACATCGGTATCGCCCAGCTTCCCAGAGGCCCGAAGGACGACAGTCCGTTCATCGTCGTATCTTGGGGCATGGCGATGTCCTCTGCTTCCAAGAACAAGGATGCGGCAAAGCAGTTCCTCGACTGGGCGACCAGCAAGGAACTTGCCATCCAAGGCATGCTTTCCAACATCACCATGGCCCGGGATTCTGCATGGGCTGATGCTGAAGTCAGAAAGGTCATGAACCCTGGACTGGTTGAGACCCAGGCCCACGCTGCAAAGAACGGCTATCCGTATGACCGCCCGTTCATGAGCTCTGTCGGCCAGGCCCGCGATCTTATCGGTGAAGTAATCATCGAGTCCATCAACACCAAGGGAACGAGTACCAAGCTTGCGTCTTTGGCACAAGAGAAGGTAAAGGCGGTGAATGAACTGCTGAAGGCCGACGGTGAATACGGGCTGTAGACCTGATTGAGTCATTTTTGGCCGACCGGATACATCGGTCGGCCACTTGTGCGACAAGGAGTTTTCTATGGTGCGACAAGGATTCTTCGAGAAAAATCTGAGGTACATCTTCCCGCTTCCGGCTGTTCTCTTTGTAGTTGTCCTGATGGTATTTCCTGTGGCTTATACCTTCTTTCTCAGCTTTACGGATTGGACGCTCACCAGCGGCAGGCCGCTGTCGGTGGTTGGACTGAATAGCTACCTGCAGGTTCTGAAGGAGCCTCGTTTCCTGGAAGCTTTGGGAAGAACGTTCTATTTCACGTTCGGATCAGTAATTGTGGAGATGTTGCTCGGTACCGCCTTGGCCCTGATTCTCAACCGCAGCTTCAAGGGAAAGGGCGTGGTAAAGACCCTGCTGCTGCTTCCCTTGGTGGCGACACCCGTTGCCATCGGTATTGTGTGGAACCTGTTTTATGATCCAACCATCGGGATTCTGAACTATGTGCTCAGCGTGCTCAAGCTTCCCCAAAGCGGATGGGTCAGCGATGCCAAGACCGTGATGCCTTCGCTGATCATCGTTGATATTTGGCAGTGGACTCCGATGATCACCATCATTGTGCTCGCAGGTCTTGCCGGCCTTTCCTCCGAACCGTATGAGTCTGCCATGGTGGATGGGGCCAACTCCCGTCAAGTGCTCTTTCGCATCACCCTGCCCATGTTGATGCCTACCATTCTCACTGCCGTGATTCTCAGGGCCATCGACGCCCTCAAGACCTACGACATCATCTATTCCATGACCGGCGGCGGGCCCGGCTATGCTTCAGAGAACCTCAATGTACTTGCTTTCAAGTACAGCTTTGAATATTTCAGGATGGGACAGAGTGCGGTGATGCTCGTATTCCTCTTCATCATCGTTCTGCTCTTCAGCCTTCTGGTTATGCGGCTGCGTAGAGCCTTTGAGCTGTAGGGGAGGTGAGTATGAAGGAAAAACGTGTAACAACCATTCTCTACGGCTTCGTCCTGGTCCTGATCATCATCCCCATTCTTTTCCCTTTCATCTGGATGTTGATGAGTTCATTCAAGACCCAGGTGGATATCATCAGCTGGCCTCCGAAGTTCATCTTCAAGCCGGTGATGCAGAACTATAACCGGGTGTTCGTCGAGCAGAATTTTTTGCAGTACATGCAAAACTCCCTGATTGTTTCGGTGGTCAGTGTTTTCTTCTCCCTGTTGCTGGGTCTGCCTGCCGCCTATTCCATCGCCCGCTACAAGCAGAAGAAGCTTTCGGTTTTCATCCTGGTCGCCCGCCTGATGCCCGGCATCTCCTTCTTGATGCCCTGGTACATTGTCTTCTCTCGTCTGGGGCTGATGGACAGCTACGTCGCCTTGATCCTCAGTCATATGCTCATCGCCCTGCCGTTGGTGGTCTGGGTCATGTCCCCGTACTTCGACTCGGTGCCCAGGGAACTGGAGGAGGCTGCGATGGTTGACGGACTTACGCAACAATCGGCCTTTTTGAAGATCCTGCTTCCTCTCTCCGGACCCGGTGTTGTCACGGCGACTACGCTGAGTTTCATTTTCAGCTGGAACAACTTTATGTTCAGCCAGGTGTTGAGCCAACAGAACACGCGTACGCTTCCTATTGCAGTCTACAACTTCCTCTCGTATGTCGAGGTTGACTGGGGTGCGGTGATGGCTGCGGCAGTGACAATCATGGCCCCTGCAATCGTGCTGACGATGTTCTTCCAGAAGTATGTAGTCAAAGGCCTGACCATGGGCGCCGTTAAAGGCTAGGGCGACTGTTCCGTTTGAGCACCAACTCCCGCATTTTGCCTCCGGTATGTTCCACGATCACCTCACATTTGATGATAAAGAGAAAGAAGATGGGTCCACTTTCTTCTGAGAGTGCCTCGAAGTTTCCCTGACCCTTGCTGATGATCATATCTGCAGCGTGGTACAATTCCAAAAAGGCGGGGTCGGCTTGGCTGAGAACCAAACCCGGGGTCTTGCTGCCGCTGGAAACCACCGTGGCAACCGTATCGAGTCCGCAGTCCAAAGCATCCTTGACCAGCACATCGTTGAGTATCGGGTAACCCCGGGTGACGAACGTGAGCTCAAGATGTGGGAACTGATCTGCCATGGTCTCCAACAGGACCCGGTCGAAGACGATTTCTCCGGCATTGTCGGCAATATACAGTACTTGTTTTGCAGACTTGAGAGCTTGCTGGAAGGCATCGAACTCAAAGAGCGACGAGTTCGTTCCTCCAAGTTCCTGTTGCAAAATCTTCGTAATTTCCCCTTGCACGTTTATACCGCTGGGAAACGCTCCATAGTCGATGATATTCCCTGCACATGCGAGTTTGACAGCGGTTTTTAGGGGAGTTGAGGAGGTGCGCACCATCGTGCGCAAATCATCGATTACCGCCAGGGCTTCCTTGTTGCTCATGGTTTTGACGTCGAGGTAGGGGTCTTCTCGTCCCGTTTTTTCAACAAACAGGCGTTGCATATGATAAGCCATCTCAGGCGGACTCAACTCCAAGGGAAAATGCTTCAATTCATTTCCGATATCATCCATGATCTGTTTGATCGATTCTGAGGAAAGACCCAGCAGTCTTCCTGATTCCAGGATTTGTTTGAAAAAGCATGGGAGACAATCAAGTGAAGTATGCATACTACCGACTATACCATAATGAGTAGGCGAAGTAGTAGCGTATACGATGGTTTGCATGAAAGGCTGGCGTCCTGCTACTCCCTCTGGTATACTATACAAAAGGGTGGTAGCGGTATGAGAATAGTCGGCATACACTACACCAGATGGGCTTCTTCGGCCGAAGCGGATATCGCTTCCTTGGTCCAGAAGGCCAAGCATCTGTCTTATGACCAGCTCGAAGTCGACGGGATCATCCTCCAACAGATGAGCCCGTGGGGTCGTAAGCGCCTTGGCTTTGAGGCGAGAAACTACCGGATTGATATCTCCTACAGCCTGAATCCTCCGCCTGATTACGATCTTTCCTCCCTTGATGAGGATGTAAGGAGGCACGCCCTCACCCAGTTCCAGAACCTTATCCGCACCATCGGAGAAATGGGGGGAGGAAGCCTCAACGGTCCGCTCTATAGCAGTTTTCCGGTACAACTGCACTTGATTCAGGATAAGCAGAGGCTGCTTGAACAGAGTATAAAGAGCCTCAGATCGCTGACTACTCTCGCCCAGGACGAGGATGTGATGCTGAACATCAGGCCGGTCAACCGATATGAGCATTTCCTCATTCCTACAGCCAGCGAAGCTCTGGCCTATGTCCATGCAATCAATCATCCGAATTGCGGCATCGACCTCGATACGTTTGAGATGAATCTCGAAGAGGACGATATGAAAGCTGCCATTCTCCAAGCAGGAATATTTCTTCACTGTCTCCATATCCGGGAGAACAACAAGAAAATGGTAGGATTGGGGGCTCTCGATTGGAAAACCGTCCGCAACGCATTGGATGAAATCTATTACAAGGGGCCTTTGGTGCACATGCCTGATATTGGTGATAGTGGTCAGGAAGAGCCGGCAGAGAGCCAAAGGATTCGAAACCTGCTGTG
>NZ_DJGW01000106.1:78213-79308 GCF_002432845.1 Sphaerochaeta sp. UBA5836 | reverse complement strand
GAAGACTATCAGGCACAGGGCACGCTTGAGGGTCTGAGCAATCTGCAATGCGCCCAATATGCCCGCAAAGCCTATCACTTCATCATGGAACACTTCAG
Source organism: Sphaerochaeta sp. UBA5836 (assembly GCF_002432845.1). Classification (NCBI taxonomy): domain Bacteria; kingdom Pseudomonadati; phylum Spirochaetota; class Spirochaetia; order Spirochaetales; family Sphaerochaetaceae; genus Sphaerochaeta; species Sphaerochaeta sp. UBA5836. The sequence continues at coordinate 79,210 of NZ_DJGW01000106.1, read as the reverse complement.
TGAACAGATTAAGATCCAAGAGCTTGCCGAGCAGTTCGGGGTGAGCCGCAATTACCTGTATGCCTGTTTCAAGGAGGTGTACAAGGTTTCCCCGAAGCAGTTCCTCAATGCCGTGCGCATGGAGCATGCATCAAGCTTGCTTCTCTCAAAGTACCTGTATGTATCGCAGGTGGCCCATCAGGTGGGATTCGAGGATGAACTGGCGTTCTCCAAAGCGTTCAAGGAGTTCCATCACCTCTCTCCAACCGAATTCCGCAAGCAATTGCACTCCCTTGCCGCATCCCCTACGAAAGAGAACCCGTAATGCTTTCCCACTTGCGGTCCATGTCCTGCATCAGGGCGATCTGGGTCCTTGCCCGGTCGAGGTTGTGGCTCGGCCGCTCGATGTGGTAATAGACATCACCGTTCAAATAGTCGGTGAGGAAGCGTACCCCCATGATCTGGGTGGTCGCTCTTCCTGATTCTGCGATGAGCTGTCGTTCGGTGTCCGTCAGGAAGTTGTCGGCTACAGATCGGTAGCCCTTGACCATCTGGATGAAGAGGTTCTCATCGCATCCTACCTTGCTCAGGTCCTGCTCGTCCTCACCGGCAGTGATGCTTCCGGTTCTGAGCATGTCGCCGGTATCGAAGAGGATGGTTCCGCTCATCACGGTATCGAGGTCGATCACACACACTCCTTCACCGGTTGTCCGGTCGAAGAGGATGTTGCTGATCTTCGTATCATTGTGGGTCACCCGAAGCGGCACCCGCCCCTCTTCCAGGGCAGTGGTAAGAGTCATGCCGCGCTCTTCATTCTCGAGGAAGAACTGCAGTTCAGCCTGCACCGACTGAAGTCTTTTCGCTTTGTCATTCTCGATGGCCTGCCTGAGCTGGTTGTAGCGACTTCCCATGTGGTGGAACTTTGCAATCGTTGTATGCAGCTTGTCGGCGGGAAAATCACAGAGGTGGTGCTGGAAGGTTCCCACAGCCTCTCCGAAACGGTAGGCAAGGTGCTGGT
>NZ_DJGW01000106.1:71578-78112 GCF_002432845.1 Sphaerochaeta sp. UBA5836 | reverse complement strand
CTGGATGTGGCTGGTCACCTTCTGGATGTTGTCCATGACCTCCTCGGGCCGGGTGAATACACTATCGTTGAGCTTCTGATGGGTATACTTGTATTGCTTTCCCTCGTGTATGAATGTGGAGATGAAGGTGCTGTTGATGTGCCCTTCCTTGTTTGCCTTTACTTTCTGCAGTTCGCCTTCAATGGCGAACAGGCCTATGATGTCTGCGATGTCCTGCATGGGTGCTCTGCCTCCAACAATTTTCCTTGACAGAATAGCATACCTGGTCTAATCTAGCAATGTACACAGGTGTGTATATCGGTGGAATCAGACATGGAACAGAAAAAAATCCTTCGAACCATTACGCGCAAGGACATTGCAATCGAGGCCGGAGTTACGGAGACAATCGTCTCCTATGTCATCAACGGCAATCGATATGTCAAGGAAGAGAAGCGCAAGAAGGTGGAGGAGGCGATCGCCCGGCTCAACTATCGCCCCAATTCCATGGCCCGTGCCCTCAAGGGGAAAAAATCGAACCATATACTCTTTGTTGCTGATGATATAAAGGGTGAGTACTTCGGCAAGCTTATCAGTGAAATAGACAGTCTCGCCTACAAAGAGGACTACTTCATCACCTTGTGTGCCGATCATCAGGATGAGGATTTCGTCAATCGCATCTATTCCAAGTTCTTTGACGGCATCGTCATCGGTTCTGCATCATTTCCCCTGCACAATATTCAGCGTCTCATCGATGCCGATATTCCCATCGTACTCTTGGAGATTCGAGATTACAGCTCCATAACCGGTGTGTACGGCCTGATCAACACGGGCCTGTATGAGGGGGCCCGTCGTGTTGTACGGACATTGTATGAGAGAGGCAGGCGCAGGTTGTTGTTTCTTGACCGTGTCAGCACTTCCGGCAATTGGTCAAGCATGGATGACTGGCGCTTGAAGGGCTTCACCGACCAATGCAATGTCTATCAACTGGAACCTGTGGTTCTCAGCGGCTGTAGCACCGAGGATGAGTTGAGTGCCAAAATCATTGATCTGCTTGCCTCGGGCTTTCGGCCTGACGGAATCTTCGGGCGGAATGACCCGATTGCCTTGGTGGGAATGCAGGCATGCCAGAGGATGGGGTTCAACGTTCCACAGGACATCTCCGTCATCGGCTTTGACAATACCCGGCTCTGTCGATTTTCTTCTCCGACGCTTACTTCGGTGGAGATTGACCAGCAGGAAATTGCCCGGTGTGTGATGCAAATGATGATGAGTCTCATCGACAACCGCTCTTCTTTTGAAAAACGGTTGGAGGTCTATTTGGATACGAAAGTGGTTATGCGCGAGAGCGTATAAATGGCTGAAAAAAGGAGTTTGGGAAGATGAAAAAAATTGTAGTGGTTCTGTTGGTGCTTGCTATGGTGTCTGCATCGGTATTCGCTGCAGGAAAGACCGAGGCCGCCCCGTCCGGTCCGGTGACCCTCAAGGTGGCAAACTATGCTTTGCTGGAAAGTGGGTATGAACCGTTTTGGAAGCAGGTGAAAGTGGATTTTGAGGCTGCAAATCCCGATATCACCATAGAATGGGTGACCGCCCCCTATGGGGAGATTGTCAACCAGGTGGTGAATATGGCCGGCGGCGGCAACAAGGTTGATGTCATCTTCGGTGAGATTGACTGGGTTCCAGGTCTTGTCGATGCCGGCTTGGCCGCCCCCGTGAGGGACATTCTCTCCCCGGCATTCGTCGATGACTTCTATCCTGATGTATTGAAGTCCTTCGAGGTGGAAGGCAAGCCGTACGGTATTCCGCTCTATGTCTCCCCGTATGTGCTGTATTACAACAAGAACCTGTTCACCCAGGCTGGTCTTGACCCGAACAAGCCGCCCAAGACGTATGATGAGATGCTCGCCTATGCCCAGAAGCTCTCCCAACTGAAGGATGCCAAGGGAAACAAGGTCTATGCATTCGGCCAGACGACAGCTTCGGTGCCGGTATCGGGGGCTTCCCTTACGGCCATGATCTTCAATTTCGGTGGTCGGGTGCTTGATGCACAGGGAGCCCTTGCTGTGGACAACCAAGGCTTCAAGGATGCCTTTGCCATGGTGCAGAAGCTCGACCAGCTGGGTTACAATCCACAGAATGCAAAACTGAAGGATCTCAGAAATCTCTTCGCCCTCGGCCAGCTTGCCATGTATTACGATCAGAGCTGGGGTTTCAACGGGGTGAAGTCGATTAATCCTGATGCGATCAACTTCACTGCCTCTGCCGAGCCTTTGAAGGGTGGAAGCGGATCAGGTGCCAGTCTGCTGCAGGCCCACTGCTTCATCCTTGTTGACAACGGTGATGCCAGAAAAGCTGCTCTTTCGAAATTTGTCGAGTTTGTGATCAGTGAACAGACCCTCAGCTCCTACCTGCGCGATCTCACCCCTGCATACCCTGCCAAGAAGTCGATGGCGAATATGGAGAGCGTGGTGAACAACGGTATTCTCAAGGGTGCTTCCGCTGCCGCCGGCAGGGTGCAGGTGCAGTCCTTCATCCCTAGGATCAGCGACCTCAACCTTGAGTTGTGCTCCCTCGCCCAAGCGGTAACGGTAGGAAAGCAGGATGTAGCTTCGGCTATAGAAAAGTTCAAAAACACGGCAAGTGTAAAGATTTCCCAATAAGAAACATGGTTCAAGGGAGTCGGAAAACCGACTCCCTTGATAGGAGTGGTATGAAAAGCAGAACCTTGAAACGAACGAGATCTGATCTTCTTTTCTCGTTCATCCTCGATGCCCCGGCCCTGCTGATGACGGTGTTGTTCATTATTGTTCCCATTGTGGATTCCGTGATCAAAAGTTTCCAGGACTATGGGGTGCGCAACATCATCAGCGGGAAACCCGGCGTTTGGAATAACTTTGCAAACTATCTGTACCTTGCGAAGACTGATGCCTTTTCCATGGCGAGCATCCATACCTTCAGCTTTGTGCTGGGGGTGGTGGTGCTGCAGTTTCTGCTTTCGCTCCTGCTGTCCCTGATTCTGAATACAGAAATCAAGGGTGCCCGATTGCTCAGGAGCATCATGATGACTCCCTGGGTGGTGCCCACCGTCATCTCAGCCCTCATCTGGATGTGGCTTTTTCAACCTCAGTATGGGTTTGTCAAATACTTGGTGAATCTTGTCTCCCTTGGCAAGGTGCAGGACTTTGCCATGCTCAATAATCCTCGGACCGCTCTTGCCGGGGTGGGGATTGCAGCACTATGGAAGCAGATTCCGCTCATGTCCCTGCTTTTGTTGGCAGGTCTTCAGAATGTGCCGCAGGAGATTAACGAAGCGGCCATGATCGATGGGGCGGGCAAGTTCAGGCGCTTCCTTTCAGTTACGTTGCCCTATCTCAGCCCGGTGATCAAGGTGAGCATCTCCATGGCGATCATCGAGAACTTCAAGCAGTTCCCGCTCTTTTGGACCATGACCGGAGGAGGTCCGAACAACGCCACCACCACCCTCGCGGTGCTCAGCTACCGAGAGGCGTTTGTATCGATGAATCTTGGGTCAGGGGCAGCCGTGACGACTTTGTGGATGCTCATGATGATCTTGGTGGTTTTCTTCTACAACCGGGTGTTCCGGGTGCAGGATTTGGGGTGAGCCATGAGTAAAACAAGAATCTTGAAGCACGATGGCCCCTGGTATACTGCAGGCAAGTACCTGATTCTCATCGTGATTTTGCTCTTTTTGCTCTTTCCAATCTACTGGGTGTTGGTTACCTCCTTCAAGACGAACATGGAAGCCTATCAGTATCCACCGACGTTTTTTCCGCACAGTCCCGTGCTTGATAGTTTCATCAAGCTTTTCACCCAGCACAACCAGTTCTTTGTCTACTATCAGAACAACCTGATCGTCTCGGCATCTGTGGCTCTTCTGGGTTGCATCCTGGCCATCTTTGCAGGCTACTCGCTTGCACGGTTCAAGAATCGGTGGAACCAGGCATTCTTCGCCCTCCTGTTGGCAAGCCAGATGTTTCCGGTCATCAGCCGAATGATCAGCTTGTACGCAATTATGGGCAAGCTGGGAATCATCAATACCCTTGGGGGGTTGATATTCGCCCTCCTTGCAGCCCAAGTTCCGTTCTGCATCATCCTCATGGCTAGTTTCTTTGCCAACATCCCCACCGAGATTGAGGAAGCCGCGTTCGTCGATGGGGCGGGGAGGTGGAGAATTCTCTTTACCATCGTCACCCCTCTGGTGAAGTCGGGGCTGCTTGCCGTCGGTATTTATGCCTTCTTGATGACATGGGATGATTACCTGCATGCAGCAACCCTCATTCAGGACGATAGCCTGCGTACCCTTTCAGTGGGGATTGCCCTAAGGTATTTGGGAGAACTCTCCTATGATTGGTCGCTGGTCAACGCGATTTCCATCATCGGGACCATTCCGGTAGTGTTGCTGTTCTTTTTCTTCCAAAAATATATGATCAAAGGCCTCGTCGCCGGTGCGGTGAAGGGCTGAGCTGGAGTATTCAATGCCAAGACAAGTCGTGTTCATTATGACCGATACCACCCGCAAGGACATGCTGGGCTGCTATGGCGACAGCCGTATGCAGACTCCCAACCTCGACAAGCTTGCCAGAGAGGGTTTGCGTTACGAGCAGGCTTACTGCTGTCAGCCGGTATGTGGTCCCGCACGCTCTGCTTTGTTTACCGGGACCTTCCCCCACTCCAACGGGGTGGTTTCCAACAATCTTCCTTTGGGGGCCAATGTGAAGACATTGGGCCAGAGGCTCTCGGACAACGGCATCCAGGCCGCTTATACAGGGAAGTGGCACCTTGACGGCGGGGACTACTTCGGACTGGGGCGGTGTCCGGATGGTTGGGATCGTGCATATTGGTACGACATGCACAACTACCTGGAAGAGCTCTCGTCGGAAGAAAGGCTTCGTTCCCGCAAGTCTGAGACAGCCTTCGATGAGGATTGGGGTGCTGAAATGACCTATGCCCACCGGGTTTCGAACAAGGCAATCGGGTATGTGAAGGAGCATGAGGGAGAGGATTTCTTCCTTGTCGTCTCCTACGACGAACCGCATGGCCCATTCATCTGTCCCCCTCCGTTCAATACCATGTATGATGGGTTCTGTTTTGAGGATAATCCTACGTTCCATGACAGCCTTCAGTCCAAGCCGATGCTCCAGCGACTCTGGGCGGGTGATGACCTTCATAAGCGTCCCGAGGAGCTGCATGCCCCCTCAAAGCTGCTGTCGCTCTACTTGGGGTGCAACAGCTTCGTCGATTATGAAATCGGCAGGGTGTTGGACCAGGTGTACCGTCTTGCCCCGGATGCCCTGGTCATCTTTACCTCCGACCATGGCGATATGCTGGGTTCTCATCGCCTTCAGGCCAAGAATGCGGCTTTCTACAAGGAAATTACCAATATTCCGTTCATTGTGAAACCGGCCAAAAGTCATGAGGGCAACCGCAATGTAGTGGTTTCCCATCCGGCCAGCCACATCGATGTGACTCCCACGGTATTGGATTACTTTGGCATTCCGCTTCCCAAGCTGCTAGAGGGCAGGAGCATGCTCGCCCAGTTTGAGGACCCAAAAACACAGATTAATGAGCATGTCTACTGTGAATTCACCCGGTACGAGGTCGATCACGATGGATTCGGAGGCTTGCAGATGATGCGATCGGTCACCGACGGCCGCTTCAAGTTGACGATCAACTTGATGGATCGTGATGAGCTGTATGACTTGCAGGTCGATCCGCATGAGGTGGTGAACCTTATCGACGACCCGGGCTGTAAAGAGATCCGGAACAAGCTTCATGACTTGCTGATTGAGCATATGGACCAGACACGTGACGTTTACCGCGGCTATCAGTGGGTGGCAAGGCCTTGGCGGGACGACCGCGGACCTAGTTGGCAGAACAGCGGTATGACCCGCCAACGGGAGAACGAGGAGTACGAGAGCCGGCAGTGGGACTATGATACCGGCCTACCTATGGAGAACGCGGTACGGGGCAAGAGGCTCTACGATGTGAAGAAATAGATTTAATGGACCGGCTGATGAGGCCGGTCTTTTGCTGTACGCCTGTATCTTTCTACCCACTATCAATAATGGACGGTCGATTTGAACCCTTATACAAGAGCAGGAAAACCTGTGATACGTAGAGTAAAGCACCTAGTCTCCTCATTGTCAGCTTCCTTGTTACTCCCTCCACTATCGATATACAGTTTTTGGGTTTTGATTAGTGGAAAGGAAGCACGACGGCTTTCCTGTCGCAAAGGAATCTGATATGAAACGAATCAACCTGGTACGCACGATTTCTTTCGTGCTCCTTCTCTCAACCTTGTTTTTCAGTTGTGCAACGCCGATCGACCAGCAAGTCGTTCCGCCTATTCCAGCGGAGCCTGTCGAGGTTGACGCCCAGAGCGAGGTGTTTGTAGTTGAAGGGCCAAAGCTTTCAGAGGCCGCCATTGAGATGCCTCCCCGATATATGAAATACCCTCCTGTCATTCGATATGGTGATTTTGTCGGACTGGTCAATGAGACCGGGTACTCGATCAAGAGTTTTGATCTCTTCAAT
>NZ_DJGW01000106.1:62486-71525 GCF_002432845.1 Sphaerochaeta sp. UBA5836 | reverse complement strand
GATACAGAAGCGTGATGGTTCCACCTTCTCTTTCAATGCAGCTGATTGGGATGGGAATCTGTATTGGGGAGAGTGGAATCCAAGTGAAGATGCTTGGAACTTGGTACTCTCTGCCGATCATATGATCTCCGATATCCCAGACCTCGGTATCGAATCTTTCGGTCCTTCGTTTGTCATAGCCAACAAGAGCCCCAATGAGATGGTGAAAGCGGATGACTTCGGCAGGGATTTGCTTCGTGACGGCATATGGGAGGTGAAGGAGGAGTTCACGTTCAAGGTAAGCCCTGTATTGGTGGAGAATAACCAGGTGCTGCACCTCTGTGCCTATGCCTACTTGGATAATGAATGCCATAAGGAGTGGAACGTCAGCGACGGGTGGCATCTTACGTTCAGTGCCGATGACTTGAGCGTAGTAGTACGTAGTACTCGCTTGCGAAGAATTGGGATACAGGGTATACACAACATATGGAAATGCTTAGAAATCAGCTGACGATGATGATCAAGCCGGCGTCGGCTGCGTGCAATCTTGCCTGCGATTATTGTTTTTATCTGGATACCGCCCATCATCGGGAAGTCGGTGTTCTTCCTCTCATGAAGAACGAGGTTGCCGATGCCATTATCCAAAAGAGTCTAGCAGAGGCAAAACACTGCAGTTTTGTGTTTCAAGGCGGAGAGCCTTCACTGGCTGGTCTCTCGTTCTTTGAACGCTTTGTTGAGCAGGTTGCCTTGCGCAAGTCTGAAGAGCATACCATTTCGTATGCGTTTCAGACCAACGGCTTGAAGGTTGACAGAGCTTGGGCCCGTTTCTTCAAAAAGCACGACTTCTTGGTCGGAGTCTCCTTTGACGGCAGCCCGCGCCTGCATGACCTGCACCGTTTTGACTCCCAACAAAAGGGCAGTGGCAGGTCGGTAGCTTCCGCCCTCTCCTTGCTGAAAGAAGAGGGTGTGCAATTCAATGTACTTTCCGTGGTGACCAATGAGCTGGCCCAGAACATCAAGCAGGCGTATACCTATTTGGTGAACCATGAAATCTACTATCATCAATATATCGCCTGTATGGATCCTCTGCAGGATGAAAAGAGTTATCTGTCACCTGATGTCTATGGCCGGTTCCTCAAGGAGTTGTTCGACCTCTGGTTTGCCTCGTGGCAGCAGGGAACGCCTGTTTCAATTCGGTTTTTTGACAACCTGGTGGGAATGCTAGCAGGCTATCCGCCCGAAAGCTGTGATATGGGAGGAGTTTGCTCGGTAAACTACGTGGTGGAGAGCAACGGGGATGTCTATCCTTGCGATTTCTATTGTGTTGACGACCAACGCTTGGGCAATATAGGAGAGAACTCCTTTGCACAATTGGATGCCAAGCGTACAGAGCTGCGGTTCATCGAGGACTCTCCCAATCGTACCGACGATTGTGCGACTTGTCAGTGGCGGCTTCTCTGTCGTGGCGGATGCAAGCGGTATCGCAGTGAAACCGGATACAAGTACTGCTCATCGATGCAGGAATTTTTCCCCTATGCCATACAGAGACTTGAGATGGTAGCTCGGTCGTTGCAGAAACAATAAGTCTGGAGGGGTGTGTGGAAATACTTTTGGTTGTCATTACGTTCATAGCAACGGTCATCGGTGCCATCAGCGGCATCGGCGGCGGAGTGCTCATCAAACCTGTCATGGATGCCTTGGTTGACTATCCTGTAGCTACCATCAGCTTTCTCAGCGGCAATACCGTTCTTGCCATGACAGCCGTCTCCTTGCTTCGCAGCCGCAAGGACTCAATCAAAGTAGACAGCGTGGTGGGAACGCCTCTTGCCATTGGCGGGGCTTTTGGTGGTGTTTTCGGAAAGCTGATATTCTCTGCCATCCAACAAGCGTATCAGAACGATGCTCTGCTGGGTCTGGTTCAGAATATCCTGATGGTTCTCCTCACTGTCACGGTGTTTTTCTATGTCCTGAATAAGTCGAAAATCAAGACGCTGTCCGTCCGCAACAAGGTACTTGCCTTGGCAGCCGGCTTGGTTTTAGGGCTTTTTTCCTCATTTCTGGGAATCGGGGGAGGGCCGATCAACATCATGTTCCTTTCCTACCTGTTCTCCATGGACAGCAAGCATGCTGCACTCAACTCGTTGTACATTATCTTTTGCAGCCAGGTCGCCAATCTTATTGCCAATATAGTTCAAGGTTGCATTCCGTCGTTCGATGTACTGCTTCTTGTCTCCATGATGGCAAGCGGCATTGCCGGGGCGATGGCAGGGCGGTCGGTAACCAAGAAGCTGGACAACACCCAGGTGGACAAGCTCTTCATGGCACTGATGGCGGTAATCATCCTGCTCTCACTGAGTAATGTGGTTAAGTTTGCACGTGTTTGAAATACGATATCGATGTACAAGCTGCATGAGATTTGAAGAATCTGCTCAACGATTTCATTGCTGATTCCCAGCGTATTCATGGTGATAGACTTTTCTTCCAGGACAAACGTATGGCGCGTGCTGGAAGGGGTGAGGCCGGTGGTGGTGTCGGCAATCTTTGTTGCAGATTGCCTTGTCCTCCTTCACCACACCCGACCTCTTTGCCGTAGGAGTCTTCCTTGTAGCCTTCTTAGCCCTGAACAACAAGAAGATTCCCCTTGGTCCCATCACCTTGTTGATTTTGGGAGCCTTGGCCGGAATTGGTAGATATCTCATCGTCAGCTGAATCGAAAGAAGTGTGTACAGCATTAATTTAATAGGACTGTTCTGTCATTCCTTTCGTGTGCTTGAGGGGAGGAGGGAATGTAAGTGGGTAGACCCTATGGAGTGTGATCATTCGTACCAAAAAGGTATTGTTAATAGATACAATTTTCGATTTCTTCTGTCATAGGTTCTGGAATAATCATTTCTGTTTCGATACACTCCTAGATAATCTTACTCAGTGTTCAGAGGTGTATTGCTATGATTAGACTAACCAAGCGTGTGTTCACCGATCTTGCGATATGGATGATTGGCTTTGGCATGTTCGTCGGAGTGATATTTCCCTTTTTTACGGTTCTTCTGGGCATGGATCGGTCATTGGCCTACACTTGGTGGTTCTTTTGTGTGTGTATTCTCGCCGGTTTATTTGTTGGAGCGTTTAATATACTGCTTGCAAAAAGTATCGTGGGAGGCCGCTTGGTTTTGCTTTCCAGGCAGATGCAGAAAGTTGAAAACCATTTGAAAGCTGTGGCGGGTAAGAACGAGATTATGGATTGTACCCCCAAGGAGTGTCATCTGCCTGTGGATAGTGATGATTCCATCGGGTTGAGCTCAAAAGCCTTCAATACCCTTGTCGACACACTGGGTTCTTCCTTGCAGCTTGAGATGCAGATGCGCACGTACACCAGTATGCTTACCAGTTATTTGGAAACAAGGGAACTCTGCCAGCACGCCCTCACCAGTTTGATGGAAATATTCAACTTTTCCGGTGGGGCCATCCTGGTTGAGAAAGGCGGTGCGTTGCAGGTGGAGGTATTCATGGGGCTTGTGAGCAGCAAGAACCTCACCGATAACGCTATGGTGCTTACCAGTCTCCAAACATTAAAAGCACGCCTAATCGATATTCCCGACTTTATCCAGGTGGATGGGGTGCTCACCACCTTCAGACCCGTCAAGGTCCTGATTCAACCAATTGTGTATAAACAACTAGCCTTGGGGGTCATGGTGCTTGCCACCAGTGAAGCATTATTGCCGGAGAAAGCAGGCAATATTGATCTGTTTTCTTCCAGCTTTGCACTCGCCCTGCATAATGCGGTTACGCATGACCAGGTGCAGCAGCTGGCTGCGGTGGATCCTTTGACCGGTATTTACAACCGACGTTTCGGTCTTACCCGCCTGCATGAAGAATTCATCCGGACAGTCAAACAGAACGGGGCGATCGGCCTGCTTATGCTGGATGTAGACCGATTCAAGCAGGTTAACGATACTTATGGTCATACGATTGGTGATCGGGTGTTGCAGGCCATTGCCAGCACAGCCCGCAACCAGCTGCGTGAAGGTGATATCATCGTTCGCCTAGGCGGTGATGAATTCATGATGGTCCTCCTTGGTGCCAATCGTGACGATACCCTGGAAGTAGGGGAGTCGATACGTCGCAGTATTGAAGAGAAGCGCATCATCTATGGCAACCAAGAAATCAGGATAACGGTAAGTATCGGAGGGGCTTCCTTTCCCGAGCATGATGCCAATCATGAAGAGGAGCTCATTGAGGCTGCGGATCAAGCTCTTTACCTGGTCAAGGAGAGCGGGAGAAATCGCGTATCGCTTTAGTGCATGTTCCGCAAGGGCTTGTACAGTAGTGCCAGAAAGACCATCCAAGGGATGAGGGAGAGGATGGAGAAGACCAAGCCGATTATTCCTGCTGTCGAGGGGATGCTCATCAAAATCCCACTGATCAAGCCTATGATGGCGATCTTTCTTGGAAGGTCACTTTTCAAAAGGGCATAGGATATGAGAATCAGGCAGATTCCGTTGAGGATATAGTAGGTGTTGAAGGCCGTCCCTCTCCATTGCAGGATCAGTGATTCTGCTATGGTCAGCCAGGTTTGCTGTTCCATAGGTGTACCGGCTGCTGCGTAGTTTCTCTGTGCTTCCCAGAGTTCAAAGGCACCGTTGCTGCTATAGTAAGCGGCGATGCCGATATACCCCAGCAGCAGGGCGATTTGCATCAGGCCTCGATGCTTTTCCTTCAGCAGTTCATAGAGTCCCAGATAGACAAGGGCGACCAGGGCGTTGTCTATGAGGTAGAGCAGATCCATCTCGATGAGGCCGAGCAACCAGTTGCTTGCAAACAAGTCGAACCAGAGTTTTGCTTCAGTAGGTGGCTGGTGAAGGCTGAAAATGATTATCTGCGTGGGGATGAGAATCAGCATGGCAATGCTGCAATAGGCAGCCGTTTTTCCGAGAAGGCGTGGACTATTCTCCATACACTTCCTCCCTTGTGTTGAGAAACAATACTGTAGAATGCTAGTGTGAGAATAGGGGTGACCTCTTGTTGGTTCTGTGTTTTTATTGGAGGTTAACAAGTGTGCTGTCCGCCGTCTGCCCCAAACCTTGGGAGAAAACATTCGTGTCCTTTGAGGACACGTACTTTATGAAGGCCAAGGTCTGTACATTCAATCATATCCCGATCAACTTTGGTGTGGATCAGAGAGGTCCTTATTGCCATCGACAAAGACGATGCAGGGCTCAAGCCCTTCTAACTGCCGGGGACGTTTCTTTCCAATGTGTATGAGGGGGGCTGTTCAAGGATACGGGAAAGTGGTGTAAGGATTTTGAGCGGTTTGCCAAGGAGAAGGCGTTTGTGATCAACACCTGGTACATGTGGTACACCACCTGTCCAAAATGCGCCAAGAAGTATGGTAAGAACTACGTGGTAGTGCTCGCACGCTAGAAAAGTCTGTGCTCGCACGCTAGAAAAGTCTGGTCATACAGAAATCTCTCGGCTACTATGATTGCATGCAGAGGAGGTTTGCATGCTGATCAATTGTACGCGCAAAATGTATAGGTATGTTGGTGGTTCAGAACAGATAGCTTCGGATGAGTATGATTCTCTGTTCACCTGGTCAGGGGAGCTGTTTTATGGCGATAATGCCAACCCCTACGTTATGATTCGCAACCTTGCTACTGGATTTCCCATCCTGTTTCAGGTATCAAGAAAAACCTTTGCGATCGACAGCGAACAGATTCTATCTGAGATTCGTAAGGCTTTTCTTGCTCAAGGGTATGACAATGATGCAATCGAGGCCTATCTGAAGGAAGGCGAGGCTGTCCGATTTGCACAGAAGAGTGACCAGACAGTCAAGAAGAAGCTCGATGCCCTTATCGATTCTGCGTATAAACTCGGATTTGACAAGGTGCTATCCATGCTCCCCAACCAGGAGACAACACAGAATAGGAAGAAGATTGTCAGCGCTGATCTGATGAAGGAGGCCCTTGGTCAACAAAGGCCGGAAATTACCTTGAAACGGAATTTGGTGATTCCAGTAAAGGTAACACTTCAGCTACCCCCCGGCTACAAGGTTTGGCGGAGTTTTCTCCTCCCCCCGACACTTACTATGTATGAATTACATCGTGTGTTGCAAATCGCCTTTGCTTGGGACGACGATCATATGCATGAATTCAGAGTCGGCAAGCATATCCGCATAGGTAAGAAAATCGATGAGCAGTTCGGATGGTTTGACCGGGATGAGCTCTATGACGAAAGTGAAGTGCAGTTGCAACAAGTAGTCGGCCTTGCCCCTTCCTTCACCTATATCTATGATTTCGGCGATTATTGGGCCCATACCATCAAGGTCGGTAAACCTATGTTCATACCTGAAGAGCCCGTTGTGGTGTGTACGGGCGGGGAAGGAGCGAGTCCCTGGGAGGATTGCGGTGGTGCCTATAGGTATCAGTGGATGATGGAAATCCTCGAAGACCCGGAGGATTCGGAGTATGAATCTGTCATGGATTGGACAGGTGGCTACGAAGATCGTGAGTTCGACCAGCTGTACATCAATGCACGTCTTTTGAAAGAATTCTGATTGAGGAGCGTTGTATGCGTTTGGGTGTCATTGCTGATGATTTTACCGGTTCAGTCGATATCGCCGGATTTCTGGTTGCGGGCGGTATGCGCACCATCATGTGCAGCCGCCCTGTGGTTGTCGGCGACAGCGATGCCATCGTCATGAGCCTGAAAATTCGCAGCATCCCCAAATCTGAAGCTGTCAAGCAAGTCTTGGAAGCCTTGGCTTTTCTTCAGCAAGCCGGGTGCGACCGGTTCTACTACAAATACTGTTCCACCTTCGATAGTACCTCCGAGGGAAATATCGGCCCGATCACCGATGCCTTGAGGGAGGCGCTCAACTGCAGCACCACCCTCATCTGTCCGGCTCTCCCGGTCAATGGGAGGACGGTGTTTCATGGGTATCTCTTCGTAAAGGATGAGCTGCTCAGTGACTCCCCGATGCGCCACCATCCACTCAATCCGATGCACGATTCCAAGCTGGCTCGTATTCTCTCATCCCAAAGCCCAGCAAAGAATGGGCATATCTACTACGATGTCATTGCAAAGGGAAGTATTGCCGTGCGCAAGGCAATTGAAGAACTGAAGGCGGACGGTGTGAACAACATCATTGTCGATGTCATCGATGATGAGGATCTGCTCGTCATTGCCGAGGCAACTGAAGACTTCTCATTGGTAACCGGAGGCTCGGGGCTTGCCCAGGGAATTGCACATCGGTGGAGAGAGCGTTCCGGGAAGACTGCAGATTTGAATGCCGCCTTTGTGGTTGAGAGACGAAAAGCTGTGGTAATCGCCGGTTCCTGCTCGGCGATGATGCAGAAACAGGTAGCGTATTACAAAAAGCTTGCACCGTCGCTGAGCATCGATGAACAGGCCTGCCTGGATGACCCTGAGTATTATACAAAGATTGTAGCGGCTTGGGTTCTGGAGCATCAAGACCAGGTGCTCGCTCCCATGGTCTATGCAACACGGTCGCCCTCTGAACTTGAAGAGAACCGAAAGAAATTCGGTGATGCAGATGTATCGTCTGCGATCGAACAGATGTTCAGTCGGTTGACGGGGTTGCTTGCAGACAAAAAAGTGCAGAACTTCATCGTAGGAGGGGGTGAGACCAGCGGGGTGGTGGCTACAACGCTGGGTGTCGATGCCTATCTGATTGGAAGGCAGATCGACCCGGGAGTCTCCTGGGTGCGGTCGTTGGATGGTGCTTATCAGCTGGTGCTGAAAAGCGGAAACTTTGGGTCGGTTGAATTCCTTGAAAAAGCTCAGGAGATGTACGATGGGAATCATTGAGATGAAACAGCAGTTGGTCGAGGCGGCCCGGAGCCTGCACCAGAGAGGCTTTGTCGTAGGAAGTGCAGGCAACTTGTCGGTTCTGCTCGACGATGGCACCTTCCTGGCGACTCCTACCGGTTCATCCTTCGGGGAGTTGACCGAACTCTCTGTCTCTCATTTCACCAAGGAAGGAACCCTTCTTGGAGGGAAGGCTCCCACCAAGGAAGTCCCGTTCCACCTTGCCTGTTATGAGAGCCATCCAGAGGCCAGGGCGGTGGTGCATCTGCACTCAACCTATGCCACATTGCTTGCAAGTTGTGATCATCTGGTTGATGGCCAGCCCTTTGTGCCCTTCACCCCCTACTTTGTGATGAAGGTCAGCAAGGTGGGCATCCTGCCTTACCGCAAGCCGGGTTCTCCCCTCATTGCAGCCGATATTCTTGCCAAACCACACTATTGGACCTATTTGATGCAGAACCACGGGCTTATCGTCTGTGGCTCTTCCTTGCGGGAAGCTGTCTTCAGTGCAGAGGAGTTTGAGGAGAGTGCCAAGCTTTGGTATTTGGGAAGGAGTCTTCCCATCCGGCATTTGACCGAGGAGCAGATGCGCGAGCTGAGGGGGTGGTAGGCCTCACTGTGGTCGGGGGGCCTTCACGTTCCTGCAGGGCTCCTGAGCTCTTGCCTTCATACTTGTATGCCGATGTTGTGCACAATTGCTGCAGCTTCCAAGGCAAAATTGGGTTTGCTCATCCAAACCTACCTGTAAACCAATGGCTCTGGCATAGCCATGGACTTTCACCAAATGTGCAATTCTTCGACTGTCGGGACTGTCGTAGGTGATGGTCTTGTCAAGCAACGCGGCCATCATAAGGTCTCCGGTCATAGCTGGCTCCATGTGTTGTATGCATGCACCAGCTTTTTTGAGCCGGATGCATCGTAGAGATAGACAGGTATAGCTGAATCCGAGCTCTTGGGAGGCTGTACATGGGTCTCATCCGAGAGGATTCTATATCCTTTTCTTTCCTTCAGCGCTTTCACAAAGTCTGAAATCGTATCCAGAGGGTAGTCAAACGCCATTCCTGCCGGGGCAAGGCCCACTTTTGTCGCATCGTGGATATCGTTGCCGCTTGTCATCGCCAGTTCATACTTGCTTGCATATGCACAAGCCTTCCGATCGAACTCTGCATCGTTCTCTGCATTCACCGCCTCAACGCCGTGTACGGCGAATGGACGCAGGTGGATTGCAGAGAGATA
>NZ_DJGW01000106.1:43134-62422 GCF_002432845.1 Sphaerochaeta sp. UBA5836 | reverse complement strand
GGGTGTTCAAGCAGCCAAGCCTTGTCCAAGCCATAGATCAGGTACTCATCATTGCCGAAGGAGTGCTCCCAGCCGAAAAAGACAGAGAGGCCTGCCTGGTCTCCTGCCTGCTTTGTGTTCTCGTAGCCCTTGCAAAACTGCTGGACACGCTGCTCCCAAGGCAGGGAACGGGAGATGGAGGAGTTGCCATTGAAAAAATGGTCGGTGACGATGATGCCGCTAAAACCGGCACGCAAATAGGGCTCGATATACTCAGTGCCCCAGCTTACCGAGCAGGCACTGGCTTCCTTGGTATGGAGGTGAGTCTCATAACTGTAGTGTTTCATGTACGACTAGTATACCTTTTTATGAGTTCCATGCACATCCTCCCATTGTTGTAAGGACCTTTCCATGACCAAACCAGCGCATGTGGTTCGGTGACAATTCCCTGTTCATCCACCTGATAGAGCCATTCGCTCTGTGCTCGCCTGTCAACCAGATGTGTCTGGATGAACGACCAGACTGCATGGGCCGCTTCAAGGTATTCCAGCTTCTTTGGATTTCTCTCATAGGCTGAAACAAAGCCAAGGACTGCCTCGGCCTGGACCCAGTGTACGCGCCGACTCCTTAGCTTCTCATTATGGGTTTCATCCACGACGGAGCCATGTTTGTAGGCGTGTTCATATACCTGCTGTGCAAGTGTATCGCACAGGACGCCTAAGCTTTCTGCCAGTTCATCATGGCCCAAGTCTGCTATGCAGTTGGCAAGCATCCAACTCGCCTCAATCTCATGGCCGAACGAGCGATAATCGCTTGCCTTCTGTAACGAGCTGTCAAAGTAGATGGTCAGGGCATTATGCTCTTTGTCATAGATATGTGTGACAAACAATGAACAGAGCATATGGATTTTCTGCAACAGCTTCTCGGAGGGACACGCCTGATAGAGCGTATGATAAGCCTCCAAAAGATGCAGCATCGTATTCATCGTTTTCTCTCCTCCATAGTTGCCTTTGGAGAAGCGCTTGTCATCGTTGGGATTTGACATGAAATCTTGTGAGAGCACCTCCTTGTATCCGATTGTATCAGCAAAATGCAACTCGACCAGCTCTTGCAGCTCCTTTGCCTTTTGCAACGCTTCCTCCTTTCCCGTTAGCCGGTAATAGGAGGTGAGAGCAAGAATTCCATACGCGAAGCTGAAACTGCTCTTCACCGGGTCTTCCACATCGCCATTGTAGGTCAGGGACCAGTAGAGGCCCCCGTACACCGGGTCGAAACAGTGGTGCAGCAGAAACTGGTAGGCGTGGTCTGCCGAGCGGCGGCAATCATCACGGTTGAGCAACGAGGCCGCTTCACTGAAGAAGTACAGTATCCTGCTCGTCTGCACGCTACCTTTGGAAGCTTTCTTATACCACGTGAGGTCGAAGCCGACCTTTCCGTAGTACCCACCATTCTCCTCATCCCTCAGACGAACCCAAAATGGGATAATCGTCTGCTCAAGATGCTCTTGGGCTTGGAGTGCTAGTAGTTTCATCATTCTTTAACCGCTCCTCGAGCAATGCCGTTGTAGATATACCGTTGCAAGAACAGAAATGCAATCAAGATTGGGATGATGGTGATCATGACCCCGGCACAGATATAATTATACTGATTTCCATACTCTCCGGTAAATGTATATAAAGAGGTCGAAATCGTTACATATCGAGTCTTCGATTGCAAGTACAGATTGGCAAGATAGTACTCTTTATAGACAGATACACCCTTGAGAATCAGGACGGTGACCGTAGCCGGCTTAACCAAGGGAAAGAGAATTCGGAAAAAGATCGTAAAATACGAAGCTCCGTCGATGTATGCTGCCTCATCGAGGGAGCGGGGTATGCTATCAAAGAACTGCAGGAATATGTAAATGGCAATGATGTCGGTTCCTGTATAGAGGATGACTATGCCTGGGATTGAGTTGACCAAACCCAAGGTGGTCATAATCTGATACGTGCTTACCTGCATTGTGACTCCAGGGATGAGATTGGCTACAAGAAATGCTCCTTTGACAAGGTCTCTTCCCTTGAAGGAGAAACGATTGATGATGTAGGCAACCATGGTGCCGGTAATCACCGAGCCGATGAGGGTGAAGAATAGAATGAGGGCCGTATTCCAGAAGGCCAACGGCATTTTTGCCTTGGTCCAGGCAGTGGCATAATTTTGCAGGTACAGCCAGCTCTTGGGAAGGTCGAGAGCCCCTGATATGCCGAACTCCTTCACATCCTTGAAGGATGCCAACAGCACGGTTACCAAAGGAAGCAAGGAGACGAAAGCACCAAGGACCAGTGTTGCATAGGTTGCCAGGCGCAACGGATTCAATGCTTTGTTTTTCATGCTCTCTCCCCTGCTTTCTCACCAAACAAGAGGTTGTACAGCACTTTCTGCAGAATGGTTCCGACAAGAATGATGAACAAGAGGACAATAGCCATGGCCGAGGCAAGGCCCACCTTGCCGGCTTCATGAGCCAGTTGATGCATGAGCACCACAAAGGTCGCCGTCCCATTCATTCCATTGGTGATGACATAAGGACCTTCAAACGCACTGAATGAACCCTTTACCATCAGCATTATGTTCAGGGTGACTATGGGTTTGAGCATGGGAAAAATAATGTAGCGGAACTGTTGGATTTTCGTTGCCCCGTCAATCTCGGCTGCTTCATAGAACTCGGGGCTGATGGATTGGATTGCACCGATAAACAGTACCATGCTCTGCCCCATATAACGCCAAATCGAGGTTGCAGCAATGCTGTAGTTGTTGATCGCCCGCTCTTTCAGCCAGTATGGTAGTTCGGCTTTATCAAATCCGATCAGGCTCAACACGGAGTCGAGCACCAAGCCACGAGTATAGAAGTATCGGAAAATGAAGCCCATCGCGATACCACAGACAAGATAGGGAAAAAACAGGGCAGCCTTGAAGAAATTTCCCATCCGCACTTTGAAGCTGAGGATGGTGGCAAAATAGAGGGCCAAGGTCAGTTGGATGACACCGGCTCCCATGTAATAGAAGCTGTTGACCAAAGCTGCCTTGGTATCGGTACGGGAAAAAACATCCTGGTAATTCTTCAGGCCGATGAAAGTCCTAGGTCCCAGGTATTTCATCTTGAAGAAACTGAATTCCACCATCTTAACAAACGGAAGATAGGTGAAGGTAACCAGCAGCGCTATGGGAACCAGGGTAAAAGTTATGATGACTAACCATTTTTGCACTTCACGCTGTTCAAAAAAGGATTGGAGTGCAGGTTTCTGCTGTCGTTCCATGAGAGTCCGCCTTTAGAGGAAGGTGTAGAGCGCTCCCCTGCAACAGTGCAGGAGAGCAAGACTTACTATCTTAGAATGCAGGAGGTAAACTGCATGCTAATACCGATTTTTTGCTGCATAGTCCTTGCCAATGATGGAGACTTGGGCTGCTGTCCAACGCTTGTTCCAATCGTTCATGATGCTGTCAAAGCTCTCCTTGGTCTGGCCCATAGCGGCCTCGACGATGCGGGCTTTCTCGGGATATTTACCCAAGTACAGCTCAGATTCTGCATTCAACTCGTCAAACAAGCCGATATCCTGGGGATGGGGGGGATTATCGAGCACCAAGGTGACCCCGGCGTCTTGCAGGGCTTTGAGTGTCTGGGGGTATGCTTCGCCCTTCACGATTGGAATGCCACCGTAGGTGTAGGAGTAACCGGACTTCTCGGTGAGGAATAAAATGTAGTCGCGTGCGACCTGGTAACGGTCAGCTGAAATATTCTTGTTGATTGCATATGCGTAGTCTGCTGCAATGGTTGCGTACTGTTTACCATTGTTGTTCCATGGGAAGGCGGCAAAGACTATGTCAGAGGGATTGTCTGCTGCTTTCTGTGTGTCGACGGTGGCCCATGATCCGATGACTGTAGCCGCAACTTTGCCTTGGGCCAGCAAGTTCTTGCAGGTGTCCCAGTTGGAGGTTGCAGGGTCGTCTTCCACCAAGTCCTGCGCAACTACGTCGTAGAGCATCTTCATTACGATATAATAGGGTTTGCCGGCAGAGAACGGATTCTCCATATACACCAGCTTGTTCTTGTAGTTTTCATCGCCGGTAAGACTTCCACGGGCATTCCATTCCCAGTCGGCAAGCCTTGAACCGGCACCGTAGTTGCAGTAGAGCGGAATAGCGTTGGTATTGGCTTTTACTTTCCTCAAAGCCTCAAAGAAAGCTTCAGGTGACTTGGGGATTTCTTGGACACCTGCCTGCTGCAGGACCTTCGTATTGTAGAGCACCCCATAGGCCGTACCTGTCGAGGAGATGCCGTAGACATCGCCATCAAGGGAAAAGGCTGAAGCAAATTCATATTTCTTGTCAAAGTCTTCGACTTTCCCCAGCGGGGCGAATAGCTCGGGAAGCTGGGTTTCACTGATAAACATATGGGGAATCATGCACATGTCGCCCCAGTTGTTGCTGGTCCAGCGGATTTCGATATTCTTTTTGTAATCTCCGATCGGTTCATAGATGACTTGTACGTTTGGGTAGATTTTGTTGAATTCAACCTGATACCTGGCAAATTCCTCTTCCAAACCTTGTTTGTGGGTGAGAAACGTGAGCTGCATTGATACATTCTTGTCTACCGGTTGCTGGACGGTTGGGTCTTGAGATTGTGGTTGCGCAGCAGGAGATTCGGATTTTCCTGAGGCAAACAAAACTGATGAGGTGATTGCACAAAGACAGAGCAATGCCACGAGAACCTTCTTTTTCATACATAACTCCTTTTATTAAGTTTACGATAACTTAATATTAGGTTATAAACAGAAAATCTGCTATGTCAACCTTATGATGAGAAAATTAACCAACCCTTTTTTGCATAAAAAGACGGAGGTTGCCTCCGCCCTATGCCTGCATGGAACTGCTTATCCGAATCGATTCAAGGAGTCCCACTCAGCTGGGGTGATTCTAGCTGATGATTGACGTACTGTCAGCGATCCGCAGATTGTCTTTCTCCCGAAATGGGAGTCCGGGTTCGCTATTTTGTTGATGATGCTTTCAGCCGCACTCAATGCCATAAGCGGGA
Source organism: Sphaerochaeta sp. UBA5836 (assembly GCF_002432845.1). Lineage (NCBI taxonomy): Bacteria > Pseudomonadati > Spirochaetota > Spirochaetia > Spirochaetales > Sphaerochaetaceae > Sphaerochaeta > Sphaerochaeta sp. UBA5836. Next base: position 57,375 of record NZ_DJGW01000106.1, on the reverse strand, counting down.
TATCGACAGAGAAGGTTGTCAGCGGTGGATTGGAAAGGGTTGTGTACAGGTCCTCGTCGAATCCCACGATGGAAACCTGATCGGGAATCTGCAGTCCCTGCCCTTGAAGCTGCTGCATGAGCCGATATGCGGTTTCGCAGCTTGCACACACATACGCTGTGGGGCTTTTCTTTGGAAGGGCGAGCTCGATCCGTTGGCCCAGCTCATCACAGTCATGGAGCACTAGAGCTTGGTCGGGAGCTATACCCTGTTCCATCAAGGCTTTATAGTAGCCCAGATACCGGTCCATGACAACATTGGAGTACATGGGGTTTCCGACAAAGGAAATCATCCGATGCCCCAACGCAAGCAAATGGTTGGTCAGTGAGTAGCCGCCGTACATATTGTCGCTGATTACTGCATCGGCTTGGTAATTCTCGTAGAAAAAATCGACGAATACATATGGGAAGCCGAAGGCTAGAATGGTTTTCACATAGGAAGGCCGAAGCTGGCCCAGCAGGACCAAGGCGTCCACCTTGTTGTCGCATAGAAGACGGGGAATTTTGCCGGTCTCCTCATCCTCATTCGTTATGAGCTCTACAATCCCATAGTATCCTTGGTTGAGCAGGTGTTTGTTCAGCTCTTGCTGGATGCGCATGTAGGCGCAGTCTCTCTGCATGTGCCGCTCTCCGATGAGAACGCCCACATTGTGGGTTGTCCCATCGCGCATGTCCTTGGCGATGAGGTTCTTTCGATAGCCCATCTCTTTTGCCACTTGGATGATCTGATTGCGTACTTCCTCACTCACTCCTTCCTTTCCACCGAGTGCCTTGGAAACGGTGACGGAGCTGACTGAGAGCCGATTTGCTATATCCTTCATGGTTACTGGCTTTTGCATGATGCATCCATAGTAACGCAAGTAGAGACGAAGGGAAATCATCAGATACGCCTGTAGGGTAGATAATTCTAGATATAAGCTATATCATGCTTAGTAGAGATATACCGAATTAGGAATAGTAAAATGTACAATAATAAAACAATAGCAAAACAAGAAAGAGGCCCTTTCGGGCCCCTCACGCGTTACACTATTCTTGGATCGACATCCTTGGAGTAGTCGATATCAGGAAAGCCGAAGCCGTGAATCTGCTCGTACTCCTCCCAAACTCCAGCCAGGTCTCCCTGAACAAGGGGTTTACCCTCCTGTTGCAAGGCCCAGCGCTTTTCCACTTCCTGCTGGATGTCGCTTCTCATTTCCCAGTCATCAACCCGCACCCTGCCATCACTGTCGGTGGGTACCTGATTGCCGGAAAACAGCATGGTTGTGAAGAGGCGGTAGATTTGCTGGGTGCAGTGTTCGTGGATGTTCTGTTCCTTCATCACCTGATACAGCAAGGCCATATAGAGGGGGACGACGGGAATGACGGCGCTGGCCCGGGTGACCAATGCCTTGTTCACCGAAACATACGCTCTGCCTTCAATGGCTTTCAGCTTATCGGTCAGCTCTGTTGCACTGCCCTCAAGGTGTTCCTTCGCTTTTCCGATGGTTCCCTCGCGGTAGACAGGGTAGGTGATCTTTGGTCCTATATACGAGTAGGCAACCGTCATGGCTTTGTGTGCAAGAAGATTTCTTTGCAACAGGAAGTCAATCCAAAGGCTCCAGTCCTCGCCGCCCATCACCTTCACCGTTTCTGCTATCTGCTCCTCGGTAGCAGGCTCGATGGTAGCCTGCTTGACGATGTCGCTTTCCAAATCAACCGAGAGGGCAGTGAATGCCTTGCCGATGGGCTTGAGCACCGACTTGTACGATTGGCCGGTAACCGGGTCGTTTCTGAGTGGACTGGCAAGCGAGTAGATGACCAAGTCGACCTGGCCGAGCTCTTCTTGGATTTTTTGTGCAACCGCTTCCTTGATCTGGTTGCTGAAAGCATCCCCGAATACCGAGACGGCTTTCAGTCCCCTGCGCTTGGCAATGTCCTCGAAAGCCATCGTGTTGTACCAACCCGGGGTTGCTGTCTTGTTCTCGCCCGGCTCGCGCTCGAAGCTCACGTTGATGGTGTCGCTGTTGTGTCCGAATGCGGCAACGATGCGTGACGAAAGACCATAGCCGGTGGAACCTCCGAGGATGAGCACACGCTTGGGAATCGGCAGGCCTGTCGTGCTCGGATAGTGTGGATTGCCGCTCTGCTTGGCATGAGCTTCAACCCAGGCTATCTGGTTTTCGACATACCGCCTGCACCCGAGCGGGTGGGCGGTAAGGCTCACATTTCTCAGAACTTTCTTGGTAATTATCACATCAGCCTCTTTTATGCTTTATTGTCGCCGACGATGCACATCCAGGCAGCTTCGGCAGCCACCTTCCCGTCGACGGTGATGGTACCGCTTTGGCGGACCATGGCCTGAGAAACGCGGGCATTGTGTACCTCGATGATTGCCGTATCGTCAGGTTTGACTTGATTTCGGAATTTTGCTTTGTCGATGGTTGCCAGAACAAAGAATGCACCATGGGGAAGCAGCCCGGCTTGTACCAGACCAGCCCCTCCGCATTGTGCCATAGTCTCGACCAGAATGACACCCGGTACTACGGGGTAGCCGGGAAAGTGGCCCTTGAAAAAGAAATGGTCGGGTGTAAACACACGCTTGGCAACCGTGTGCTTCTCATCAACTTCCAAGAGCTCATCCAAGAAAATGAACGGATCTCGGTGGGGGATTAAATCAACCGGCGATTCAAATGGTCCAGACATTGTCAGCACTCCTTACAATGGTGTATAGGCTTTGAAGACGAGCACACCGTTATGCCCTCCAAAGCCAAGAGAATTACTCATAGCATAGCGAATTATACCATCTCTTCCTTGGTTCGGTACATAGTCAAGATCACACTCACTGTCTATATTTGTGAGGTTGAGCGTGCAGGGGAAATATTGGTCCCGGATAGCCAGCATGCACACAATCGCCTCTACAGCGCCCGCAGCGGCGATAAGGTGGCTGGTCATGGACTTGGTGGACGAAACCTTGAGATTGTAAGCATGGCTTCCAAAAACACTCTTGATGGCTTTTGTCTCCATGGAATCGTTGGCGGCGGTACTGGTGCCATGGGCGTTGATGTAATCAACCTCCTCGGGCTTTATACCCGCCATCTCAAGGGCGGCCTTCATGGCTCTCGCGGCCCCTTCACCGTCAGGATTCGGGGCGGTGACGTGGAAGGCATCGCAGGTCATGCTGTAGCCGGCAATTTCACCCAGGATCACAGCTCCGCGTGCCTTTGCATGGGATAGCGATTCGAGCACGAGCATTCCGGCACCTTCACCCATGACAAACCCGTCGCGTTCCTTGTCAAAAGGACGACTGGCAATCTGCGGTGTATCGTTGTACTTGGTTGCCAAGGCCTGCAGGCGGCAGAAACCGGCCACGCTGAGCTTGGTGATGGCAGCTTCGGTTCCGCCGCTCAACGCTACGTCGACTTGTCCGAAGCGGATTGCATTGAAGGCAGCACCGATGGCATCGGTTCCGCTTGCACAGGCGGTGACGGTTGTGTGGCAGGGACCTTTGAAGTTGTAATGAATGGCGATATTGCCTGCAGCCTCGTTGCTGATGAGTTTGGGAATTGTCAGGGGGGCGACGGCATGGGGACCTCGCTCAAAAAGCTTTGCAAGGTTCTCCTCTACCACCTCAAACCCACCGATGCCGTTGCCCAGGTATACTCCGCTGCGGTAGGGGTCGTAGCCCCCGTTGTCAAGGCCTGCCTGCTGCATTGCCTGCACTGCTGCATGGACGGCAAACTTCGTAAAGTCCGCCATGCTGCGGGTCTCTTTGCGGTCAAGCAGGTCGGAGGGGTCGAAATCCCTCACTTCCCCTGCAATTTTTGCAGGGTAGTCGGTCGTATCGAATTTGGTGATCGGACCGACTCCCGAAACACCCGCCTTGATGTTGTCCCAGAATTGGGTAATGTTCGTTCCCAAGGGATTTACGGTTCCCATACCGGTTACTACTACTCGTTCAAGCTCAATCATGTTGTCACCCCTTTACATTGCCATGCCGCCATCGACCGCCAGAACCTGGCCGGTGATGTAGGACGCTTTTTCTGATGCTAAAAATGCAACCGCTTCTGCAACTTCCACAGCCTTTCCGATACGCCCAAGCGGTATCTGGGTGGCTATCTGCTCCTTGAGAACACCAGAAAGTGCATCGGTCATAGCGGTATCGATAAAGCCCGGAGCCACGACATTGACCCGCACACTTCGCGAAGCCAACTCACGGGCAAGACTCTTGGAAAAGCCGATGATGCCCGCCTTGCTGGCTGCATAGTTGGTCTGCCCTCCATTGCCCATGATTCCCACGACGCTGGAGATGTTGATGATCGAGCCTTTGCGTTGGCTCGCCATGAGCCTGCTGATCCTGCGGCAGGTGAGGAAGACCGATGTAAGATTGACAGCCAGCACCTCATCCCATGCCTCATCCTTCATCCGCATGATCAAGCCATCGCGGGTGATACCGGCATTGTTGACCAAAACGTCCATACTTCCTGCTTGTTTGATCACACTCTCCAAAGCAGCTTCGGTGCTGCTGCGGTCGGCCATGTCGCAGCCGATATGATGCAGGTTTTCTCTGTCATCCATCTTGGTCCGCGACAGCGACCAGACTTCATATCCCTCTGAGAGCAGAACCTTGACGATCTCGCTTCCAATTCCTCGTGAGCCTCCGGTTACCAAGGCATGTTTCTGTTCACTCATAGTGCTCGTTCCTTTGCATATGCTTGTATTGTTGTTTCTTCACCCAAACTGAGGCAGGATGACTGTACTGCATTGTTCTTGCACAGCCCGGTCAGGACTGTTCCAAACCCGACCTCCGCTATGTCTGCATTCCTTGTTGCCTTGATGCGTTGCATGACGGCAGTCCACCGAACCGGTCTGGCTAATTGCAGGCTCAGGCGCTCGCGGGCATCCAAAGCGGTGGTGATGGGCTTTCCGTCGACGCTGGAGATGACCAAGTCTACGGGATCGGCCATGGCAAGGCCGTCCAAGAAGGTCCTGAACGGCTGTGTCGCCTCCTCCATGAAGGGGGTGTGGAAGGGTCCCGACACCTTCAGGGGAATGAACCGCTTGGCACCTTTCTCCAGGAAAACCGACTTTGCCTGGGTGATGCTTTCACTCAGGCCGGAGATCACCACTTGGTTGGGTGCGTTGTCATTGGCGGCATATAAGCCCTTTAGGTTGAGTTCTTCCAGCAGCACCGTTACTGCTTCGTAGTCGAGGCCGATGACGGCCGCCATGCCCAGTTCGCCCAGCATTTGGCGTGCCTTTCTTGACATTTCATCCATCAAAGCGGTTCTTCTTTGTACGATGGTAAACAGAGTTGCATCGTCGAAGATTCCTGCACTGCAGTAGGCGGCGAGCTCTCCAAGACTGAAGCCGCTGTGGGCTTCAATCTCGATGCCCAGCTCTTTGAGCCGGATGTTTGCCGATCGGCTGGCCAAGGTTATGGCAGTCTGCGCGCACTGTGTGAGCTCCTCCTCCGATCCTTGTGAGAGGAGGGTGTAGAGATTTCGCCCGGCAATGTCGCCGGCCAGTTCAAAGAGCTCTCGCACCGTATGGCTTGCATGGTACAAGTCGATGGCCATCCCTTGCTTCTGTGAGCCTTGGCCGGGGTAGAGTGCTAGTATTGGTGCCATGTCAGTAGTGTTCCTCCATAGGTGAGTCCTGCACCGAAGCCGACGAGCAGCAACCTGTTTCCCTCTTTGAGCAGGCCTTTCTCCTGCATCTCTGCAAGGGCGAGGGGAATCGAGGCTGCCGAGGTGTTTGCATACTGTTCGATGTTCAGATAAAACTTCTGTACATCGATGCCCAACCGCTTTGCACACGCTGCGATGATGCGTTGGTTCGCCTGGTGCGGGACGATCCAGGCGATATCCTCAAAATCCAGGTTGTTTCTCTTCAGCAGGGTTTCGATGGCCTGTCCGATCGAGCGGACTGCAAAAGAGTAGACCGAGCGGCCGTCCATCTTGATCGTGCGGCTCTTGGGATCGATGACCAAGGCCTCGGCTCCGGCAGCCTCCGCCTTCAGGTAGGTATCGAGAATGCCTTCTTGCTCTTGTCTGCTTTCAAGCAGTGCACAGCCGGCTCCGTCTCCAAAGAGAACGCAGGTATTGCGGTCATCCCAGTCTACGACTGAAGAGAGGGTTTCCGATCCCACCACCAATGCATTTTTCATGGCTCCGGTGATGATCATGGCCCTGCCGACCTCAAGAGCGTAGATGAATCCCGTACACCCTGCGCTGATGTCCAGTGCAGGCCCCTTGATGCCAAACCGTTGGGCAAGCAGGCAGGCTGTCGATGGGAACCCGGGGTAGTCGGGAGTTGCTGTTGCGACCACGATGCCATCGATTTCAGCTGCGGTTCTGCCATGGTTTGCGAGCAAATTTTCAACCGCCTTGGTTGCCAGGTCGGCAGTTGTTTCCAGCTCTGCCGCCAGATGGCGCACCGCAATGCCGGTGTGGCTTTTAATCCACTCATCACTGGTATCGACCCTGTGGGAAAGTTCATCGTTGGTGACCACTCTCGCCGGGCTGTAGGACCCGAGGGCGGTGATTTGTATTGATAGTGGAGGCTTCAAGCTCTCCCTCCTTGGTTGCATAGCATAGCCCTATAATTATTACAAAATAGAAATATTTGTCAATATTGACACTAAACAACCGTACCGTTATTATTAAAACAGATTGGATGCAGCCATTGTGCATCCCAATCCCCATTTGTACTGAGGAACAATCATGAATATCATCGACAACCCGGATCTACAGCAGATCATTACCATGTTTGAGAATAGCTCGCTCGCCGAGCTGGAGCTTTCCAGCTCAGGCTACAGCCTCAAACTCAAGCGGAATACAACAAGCGCTGAGTTTGTTGGGTCCGTCCCCAAACCTGAAATCGCAAAGAGTACACCGGTTGAAACAAAGCCGGCGTGTGAAGTGATCACCAGTCCCATTGTAGGGACGTTTTATCTGACTCCAGCCCCTGATGCTCCACCCTATGTACGGGTTGGAAGCACGGTGGAACCTGGTGCGGTACTCTGCACCATCGAGGCAATGAAGCTGATGAACCAGCTGGAAGCCGATTTCGCCTGTGAGATTGTGGAAATCCTGGCCGACCCCGAGCAGATGGTCGAATTCGGTCAGCCGCTCTTCAAGGTAAAGCGCGTATGATTGGTTCGATTCTGATCGCCAACCGGGGCGAGATCGCCGTGCGGGTGGTTCGAGCCTGCAAGGATTTGGGCATCCGCTCTGTGGTCGCCTATTCGACCGCCGACAAGGAAACGCTGGCTGTACAGATGGCCGATCAGGCGGTATGCATCGGCGGACCTGAAACCAAGGAGAGCTATCTCAAGAGCAAAAACATCATTATGGCTGCCTGCCTGACTCGTTGCGACGCCGTCCATCCCGGAGTCGGCTTTCTCAGTGAGAATGCAGGCTTCGCCAAAGCGGTGGAGGATGCCGGTCTGATCTTCATCGGCCCCAGAAGCGAGACCATCGCCCTCTTGGGCAACAAGGTGGCGGCCCGCAAGGCTGCCTTGGAAGCGGGGCTTCCTATAACGCCGGGAAGCAAGGAAGCGATTGCCGATCTTGAGGATGCCAAACAAACAGCCGCCCAGATCGGGTATCCGATCATTCTCAAGGCTGCAGCCGGCGGCGGAGGCAGGGGCATGCGCATCGTGCGCAAACAGTCCGAGCTTGCTTCCAATCTTGCCCTTGCCAAGAAGGAGGCACTGCTCTTCTTTGGTGACGACTCGGTGCATATGGAGCGCTACCTGGAGCAGCCCAGACACCTCGAGGTCCAGCTGCTCAGTGATGGTCAGGGTACGGTTGTGCATCTTGGGGAGCGTGACTGCTCGGTGCAGAAAAACCATCAGAAGCTCTTGGAAGAGAGCCCGTCACCAGTACTCAGCGATAGCCTGAGAAATGCAATGTGCAATGATGCGGTGCGCCTGTTTCAGGAATTGGGCTATCGTGGTGCCGGAACTGTTGAGTTTTTGCTTGACGGTGATGCATACTACTTTATGGAAGTCAATGCGCGCCTGCAGGTCGAGCACCCGGTCAGTGAACTGGTCTCGGATATCGATCTGGTGCATGCACAAATCCAAATCGCCCAAGGAAAAGCCCTGTCGTACTGTCAATCTGATGTACGGTGCAAGGGCTACAGCCTTGAGTGCAGGATCAACGGCCTGAGCGCCGGTCACATCAAGACCTTCGTCATGCCTTCAGGCCCCCATGTCCGTGTCGACACCTACCTGCAAGCCGGTTCGGTTCTCAGCCCATACTACGACTCCCTGATGGCAAAAATCATCGTCCACACCCCGACTCGCGAGATGGGCCTGGCGGTCATGCTGCGAGCCCTCGATGAAGTCGTCATCGAAGGGGTGAAAACCAATATCGAGGAGCAGAAACTGCTCATCCAAAGTCGTCCGTTCTCAAGCGGACGATTCTCAACCGACCTGTATGCAAAGGTCATCGCCCAGGAGAAACACCATGGTTGAACTCTGTCCAAACTGCCAGAAGGAAGTTGAATCCGGTCCGTATCGGATCTGCCCCTCCTGCAACTACTATTTCCCCCTCACTGTCCAGCAGCGCATCGCCCTCTTCGCCGATCCCGGCTCATTTGTGGAGATGGCAACAGAGATGAAGTCGATGAACCCCATCTCCCTTGCAGGGTATGAGGACAAGTTGAAGGAAAACGAGAAAAAATCGTCGCTCAGCGATGCCGTTTCCATCGGCAGCTGCAGTATTGAAAACCAGCCGGTGATTGTCGGCATTATGTCTTTCGCCTTCATGGGTGGAAGCATGGGCTCGGTGGTTGGTGAGAAAATCACCCAGGCAATGCTTGAAGGAGCCCTCAGGGGGGAGCCGGTCATTCTCTTTACGGCAAGCGGAGGTGCTCGGATGCAGGAAGGCATTTTCAGCCTGATGCAGATGGCCAAAACCGCCAGTGCCGCCGCCCTGATGGAGGAGACCCGGACTCCGCTTTTCTTGGTGCTCACCAATCCCACCACCGGCGGAGTGACAGCCTCCTTTGCGATGCTCGGAGATGTCATTCTTGCCGAGCCGGGGGCGGTCATCGGCTTTGCAGGCCCCCGGGTCATCGAAGGCACCATCGGTCAAAAACTGCCTGAGGGATTTCAACGCTCCGAGTTTCAGCTCAAGAAGGGCTTTATCGATGCGTTGGTGGAACGGGCGAGTCTTCGTTCGACTCTCTCATTTTTGATCAAAACCCACACCAAGGGGGGTGCTGTGTATGCATGAAGAACAGAAACCGGAGCTCGAACAGACACTGGACCAGATAGAAACTCTTGCAAAGAACCATGAAACACGTGAAGGTGCCTCCTCTTGGGAGTGTGTGCTGCGCTCGCGCCAGCAGGGCAGGCCGGGGGCGAAGCTGTTCATCGACCTGATCTGCGACTCGTTCATGGAGATGCACGGAGACCGACTGTACGGCGACGATCCCGCCATGATCGGGGGGGTGGGCCTGGTGGAAGGCAGGGCGATTACCTTCATCGGGAACCGCAAGGGAGCCAACCTGAAGGAGAATGTGCTGTGCAACTATGGCATGAGCAATCCCGAAGGGTATCGTAAGGCTCTCAGGCTGGCAAAGCAGGCTGAGAAATTCGGTCGACCCATCGTGTGCTTCATCGACACACCCGGTGCCTATCCCGGCCTCGGGGCCGAGGAGCGGGGTATCGGGGAGGCGATTGCCCAGAACCTGAAGGTGTTCTCTACGCTGAAGACTCCCATTCTGTGTTTCATCATCGGTGAAGGCGGTAGCGGCGGTGCTTTGGGAATAGGAGTCGGAGACAAGCTGTATATGCTGGAGCATGCCGTCTATTCAGTCATTACGCCTGAAGGATTTGCCTCCATATTGCTGCGTGACCCCTCCAAGGCCAAGGAAGCGGCGGAGGCTATGAAAATGACCAGCTACCATCTCAAGGAGTTCTCCGTCATCCACGATATTATTGCCGAGGGCAGTGCACAGGAGACTGCGATGCGCATCAAGCAGACCATCCTGCGGGACTTGGATGTATTGTGCTCAAAGCCTGCCGAGCACTTGGTCCGCTACCGGATCAAGAAGATCCGGGGCATCGGTGAGGTGTCGGGAGGCAAAGAGTGGTGGCAGCCGCTTTTGGAAGTGTTCAAGAAAACCCAAAGTCTGAGTTAGATTTTGGCAGCGTTCTTCTCCATGTCCCTCAAGCCCCGGAAGAAGAACCATGAGGTCACCACAGTGGCCAGTGCATCGGATATTGGTGCCGACCAGAGGATTCCTTCCATACCGAAAAAGTGAGCAAGGATGAGAATGGCCGGAATGAGGAAGAGACCTTGGCGGGAGAGAGTGAGCGCCATGGCGATTTTGCTCTTTCCGATAGCTTGGAAAAAGCTTCCTGCTATGATTTGATACCCTACCAGCGGAGTGAAGAGGAACCATCGCTTCAGGGCGAAGGTTCCCAGCTCCAGCAGTTCAGGTTCCCTGTTGAATATGCCTACCATTGCGGAGGGGAAGAGGCGGGTGGCAAGGTAGCCGATCATGACCACCGAGGTGGCGCTGAGGATGCCCAGCTTCGCTGCCTCCTTGACCCGGTCGTACTGATTGGCGCCGAAATTGTAGCTGATAAGCGGCTGCACCCCTTGGTTGATGCCGATTACCGGCATGATCAGCAGGGTCTGCAGGCTGTGGACGATGCCCATCGCCGAGATGCCTAGGTCTCCTCCATGGGTGATAAGGGTTTTGTTCAAGACTACATTGAGCAGGCTTGATGTTATCTGGAGGGTGAAGGGTGGGATTCCCAAGGTGACGATCAGTTTGATCACCGCCCACTCGGGTTTGAGGGCTTTCAGCTTCAGCTTTACATGGCTTCGTTTGCCTAGAAAATACGACACAACCCAGATGAAGGAGAAGCTTTGGCTGATGATGGTAGCCAAGGCTGCTCCTTCCATGCCCCAATCGAGAGCGTAAATGAATATCGGATCGAGGATGATGTTGGTGCCGGCTCCTAGAAACATGGAGAGCATGGCAACTTTGGGATTGCCGTCTGCTCGGATGAAGTGATTCAAACCCATGCTCGTCACACCGAACACCGAACCAAAAATAATAACACGCAAATAGCTCATTGCATAAGGGAGCACCTCGGTGCTGGCGCCGAATGCAATGAGGATGTCTTTCAAAAAGATTTGGCCGGTTATCATAAAGACCAAGCCGCCGCCGATCAGCAAGAGGAAGGCGTTTTCCAGCACATGCACAGCCTCTGCTTCCTTCTGCTGGCCTAAGCGGATCGAGAAGAGGGTGGCGCCTCCGATGCCGAAGAGGACCCCCATGGCCATGAGAATGATCATGATGGGGAAGGCGATGGTGATGCCGGCTATGCCGTTGGCCCCGAGTGAAGGGCTGTTGCCGATGTACATGCGGTCGATAACGTTGTAGAGGGCGTTGACCATCATGCCGACAATGGCAGGGATGGAAAAGCGCATCAGCAGCTTGAAAATGGGCTCGGTTCCCAAGGGATTGGTATGGATTGCTTCAGCATGCATGGTTCTGCTCCGATGTTTCATGCAAGAGTATGGTTTGGAGGTTTGCACAGATCATCTGGTATGTTTCTTCACCCACCAGCTCAGATGCCTTACCGTTCCAGGCACGCACTTCGCCCGTTATATCCTCTCTCAGCTCTTTTGCTTTGTCGGTGAGGTGGATGCACTTGCAGCGCTTGTCCCTTGCATCGACCTGACGCTGGATATACCCCTTGTTCTCCAGGGAGGTGAGGGCGCGTGTCGCCGCGGCCTTGTCGATGGCCAGGAGGCTGCACAGCTGTTCTTGTGTGCAGCCTTCCTGTTGGTAGAGGGTCATCAGGAACCCAATCTCGCCGCTTGAGATGCCCCACTGCTTGAGGGCCCGGTTGATATACATCGCATGGCTTCGATGAAGGATTGCCACGAGGCGTGAAAGACTGTATTGCATGGTGGACACTGTAGGGATTTATAGTTGACATGTCAACTAATATTGGTCTGCTTTCCGTCCATCCTTCGTGATATACTGGCCCTACTATGGAAACACGACCTACAATCGCCATCATGTACGACTTTGACAAGACGCTGACCACCCGCGACATGCAGGAGTACACCTTCATTCCCAATCTGGGGCTCAGTGCCTCCGAGTTCTGGCAGAAGGCAAACACCCTTGCCCGCAGCCAGGGCATGGACAGCATCCTTTCCTACATGAAATTGATGCTCGACGAGTCGAGAAAGCAGGCAAAACCGATCAGGCGGAGCGACTTTGTCGCCCTTGGAAAGGAGCTTGAATTTTTTCCGGGTGTCCTCGGTTGGTTTTCCCTTATCAACAATCTGGGAGAAAAGCTTGGTCTTTCCATCGAGCACTACATCATCTCCTCGGGACTCAAGGAGATCATCGAAGGATCGGCGATCGGGTTTGAGTTTCGTCGCATCTATGCCTGTGAGTACCTCTATGATGAAAACGGTGTCGCGGTATGGCCGAAGCTGTCGGTCAACTATACGGCCAAGACACAATTTCTCTTTCGGATCAACAAGGGTGTGCTCGATGTCTATGAGGACCAAGCCCTGAATGCCTATAAGGCGGAAACCGAACGAAGCATCCCGTTCCGCAATATGATTTACATCGGCGACGGCCTCACCGATGTGCCTTGCATGAAGCTGGTCAAGCAGAATGGAGGCAAGAGCATCGCCGTGTATATGCAGGGCAAAGAGGAAATCGCCCACCGCCTGATGGTTGAGGACCGCATCAACTTCTATACACCTGCCGATTATACCGACGGGGGAGAACTCTTTGGTTTGGTGTCTACCATCCTTGAAGAGATGAAGGCTTGCAATCGATTGGAAACTGCAAGCATAGAAATGAAGTATAAAGCAAGCAAATCTGTGTGAGGCTTCTTTACCGGCTTTGCGTGCATCGATTCCTTCCGAGCTTGGATGTGATGAGGTTGCATACCGCATCCTTGTCCTCTACCACTTCATAGGGGATGAGGAACGCCCTGTCCCGCGTTATGAACAGGTAGATGCACTCCTTCTCGAAATACGCATGATACACATCCTGCCAGCGGTAGCTTGCTTGTTCCTTTTCGTTGGAAATAGCCACTGCATCCGAGTCCTCGCTGAATTGCAGCGTGTAGACCAATCTTGGTGGGTTGAGCTTTTGCAGCTTTACCTGCTTTTTTACGGTGGCGAAGAAGGATGCGAAGTAGACGACAGGCACTCCCAATCCCACCACAAGGAGAACGGTACCCAAGAGTACGGCCCCTTCGACTTGGTACATCACAAAGCAGATGATGGCCGAGAAGGTGAGAATGGATGCAAAGATGACCGGACTTCTGTACAGTTTGAGGCGCTTGAGGATGTTGAAGATGAGAAATTGCCTATAGTGTTGTTCATTGAGTTTTACTGCGATTGTCATGCTGCCACTATAGCATGAACAAGGCGACAATGCACATTCCGGCAAAAAGGGACTGTATCTAACCTGCCGCTTGTATGTATAATTCGAGTACCCATGGATACACATAAGAAAAAACGCCTACACTTGAATCTCTTCCACAGGATATTTCTCTTTCTCATTGTTTTTATCCTCTTTATATTTCTGCAGCTTGGGATTTCCGCCTATCAGGGAAAGTACATCATGGACCCGATACAGAAGAGTGCCGGCAATGTGCAGAAAATCAGCCTGCTTCTCAATTCCTTGGGACAAACCCGTGATGTGCTTGCCTCCTACCGTTGGGATTTCGGGGATATTGCCTCCTTGGTCTCCGAGCTGAGACGGGGAAATGAGATTTCTGAGAGTAGTCTGGAACACATAGATACTGATTTGGCCAGCATAGGGGTGGAGCAGTACCTGCTGGTGCAAGCGGTGAATACCACCTATGCCAACTTTCGAGACTACCTTTCCGTAATGCAGGAATACCTTCTCACGAATAATATCGATAAGGCATCGGCGGTGTACTACTCCGATGTTGAACCCTGCCTGACCTACTTGTCACAGTATGTACAACAGCTGATCGAGCGGGCAATCATGGATAACCAATCCACCTATGACCGGCTGATGAAGCTCAACGATGACTTGGATTATGTGTATGGATTGACGGTTCTGGTGATGCTCCTCTTCGGCTTTGCCGCTTTCAAGGAAGTGATACGGCTGCTCTCCATCGTACAGGAGATGGCCCAATCCTCGAAGGCGATTACCGCCGGGGACTATGACAGGCCGGAGATATCGGAGC
>NZ_DJGW01000106.1:0-43060 GCF_002432845.1 Sphaerochaeta sp. UBA5836 | reverse complement strand
ACAATGAGATGGAGAAGGAGCTGCATAGAAAGAATACCGAGGCATTGGCAATGCAGAATCTGTTGGAGCGGGAGAAACTGCAGCTTCTTAGGAGCCAGATCAACCCCCATTTTCTCTTCAATACCATCAACGTGATAAAATATACGGCCCAGGAGGAGAAGGCCGAGGAAACCGATGCCTTGCTCTCCTCCCTCGCCCGTCTGTTCCGTTATGCCTTGGCCGACAACGAGGTGCAGGTCCCCCTTTCCAGGGAGATCCAGATTGTGGATGAGTATTACAGCCTCTTCAAGGCCAGGTTCAAGGAGAAGATGTCCCTTGTTTGGGATATTGCGCCATCCTTGGTCTTGACCGAAACACTGGTGCCTTCCTTTTTTCTCCAGCCGCTGGTTGAGAACGCCTTCAAGCATGGGCTTGGGCCGAAAGAGCTACCCGGCACTGTCTGGCTTACCTTGCAAGAGAATAATGGTGTACTCTTGGTACAAGTCGAGGATGACGGGGTGGGGATGGAGAAACCCGAGCTCGAGGCTCTGCAATCCCGTCTTCTCGATTCTCCGATGACAGGGAAGCATATCGGACTGTATACGGTCGCCGCCCGATTGAAGCTGCTTGATTCCCGCTGTCGTCTTGAGGTGACTTCTGAAAAAGGAAAGGGTACCACCATTCTCATCGAGATGCCGCTGGTACTGAAAAAGGAGGAGGAAGAAGATGATCAAGATACTGATTGTTGATGACGAAAGCATTGAACGGGAACTGTTGTATAAAATCCTCTCCCCTGATCCGCTTCTTGAGATCCATCAAGCGGAAAACGGGCGCTTGGCTGTTACCTATGCATCCTTGTACGATGTGGATATTGTGCTGATGGACATCGAAATGCCAGCCCTCAACGGGCTGGAAGCTTCCCAGAGAATCCTGGCTGACAAACCCTCCTGCCGCATTATTTTCATTACTGCATATAGTGTGTTCTCCTACGCCCGTGAAGCAGTCAAGCTGGGGGCCATCGATTACATCCTCAAGCCGGTGGACAGGGAGGATGTCCAAAGGGCCGTCAAGCGGGCGATCAGCCAGGTGGAGGCCGAGCGGCAGCTCAAGGCCATGCGTCCTCGGGAGGGCACTTGCATGGAAGAGGATGAAGGGACCGACAAGGCTGCCTTGATGATGGCAAAGGTGAAGAAGTACCTGGAACACAGCTACATGAACTATGATCTTTCACTGGATTCGGTAAGCAGCCTGCTCAATATCAGCCCATCGTATCTGAGTTGCATTTTCAAGCGGTGTACCGGAGTCAACTTCCTTGATTATATCACCAACCTCAGGATTTCCGCAGCGAAGGAATACCTCAGCGATCCTTTCAAGTCTGCTTCAGAAATTGCGTCCATGGTAGGATATGACAGCTCCAGCTACTTCACCCGTGCTTTCAAGAAAAACACAGGGCTTACGCCGACTGAATACCGAAGACAGGCCGGAGGGGGTATGCATCGATGAGAAAGGTATTGCTCGTTGCTGTTGTCCTTGTCTGTGTATTCTTCGCTTGTCGCAAAGAGGAAACAAGCCATCCTGAATTGGTCCTCCGCTATGCCGATAATCAGGGGCACGGGTACCCAACGGTTGAAGCGGCAAAATATATGGCTGAACTGGTGAAAGAGCGGACCGGCGGGAAAATCGAGATCAGGGTGTATCCGGACAGTGTATTGGGATCGGAAAACAGTGTGATGGAGCAGATGGTCTACGGGGGCATCGACATGTCCCGGTTCTCATTGGGCACGCTTTCCCAATTTTTCCCCGAGCTTTGGACGCTCCAATTGCCCTACCTCTATACCGACAGCGCCCATATGTGGCGGGTTCTCGATGGAGAGATCGGTGATATGTATCTGCAAGGCATGTCCGACAAAGGTCTTGTGGGATTGGCGTGGTATGACGCCGGGGCCAGGAGTTTCTATACCAGAATGCCGATCTCCAGCGTCTCTTCACTCAAAGGCCTGACCATCCGTGTCCAAGAGAATGACATGATGAGCCGTACCATCGAACTGCTTGGTGCCAAGGCGGTGCAGATTCCCTATGGGGATGTGTACTCTGCGCTTCAGAAACTGCGCATCGACGGGGCTGAGAACAACCTTCCAAGCTATGTATTCATGGATCACAACCAAGCGGCGCCTTACTTCTATCAAGATGAACACTTCAGGCTCCCCGAGGTTGTGATGATAAGCAACGATGCCCGGAAGAAGGTGGAAGCTGTCGATCCGGCCTTTGTCAATCTCATCACCGAGTGTGCCAAGGAAAGCGGTTTCTATGAGCGAAAGCTCTGGCAGGAAGAAGAAAAGCGGGCGTATGAGGAGGCTGTGCAATCAGGGGTGAAGTTCACCATTCCCGGTGAGGACGACATGCTTGCCCTGAAGAAAGCCATGGAGCCTCTGTACCAGGAACTTGGCCCGAAGGAACAGGATATTGTTCAAAGGATTGGAGATACATAAATTTTTCAATTTTTTGGATAGATTGCACTTTCTTTCACTGCACCTTGCGTGCACGATTTTCCTCGTATAGATTTTTTCGTGTACCTGTGGTAATCAGGTCGAATTTCTTTGAGGAGGCTCCTATGAAACGTGTAATGTTTGTTCTTTTGGCACTCTTGCTCTGTTCTTCCATGGCATTTGCTGCTGGTTCGCAAGAAACTGCTGCGGGTCCCGCAGTTGAAAAAAATGTAAAGCTTGTCTATGCCGAGGTAAACCCGCTTGACAGCATCGTCGGCAAGACCGGTGTGTATTTCAAAGAGCAGGTCGAGAAGCTCAGCGGTGGTACGGTCACCATCGACATCCAGGCTTCCGGTGTTCTTGGTTCCGAGAACGACGTTCTCGATTCCATCCTCGGTGGTGGTACGTCGATCGACATGTCCAGAATCTCCGCATTCGCGCTGACCAGTTATGGTGCTGAGAAGTCCAAGCTTCTGTCCATTCCGTTCACCTTCGAGAACAGAGCTCATTTCTGGGCTTTCGCCAACTCCGACCTCGCTGCCGAGTTCCTGAACGAACCCCAGACCATCGGTCTTCCGATTCGCGGTATCTTCTATGGTGAGGAAGGCTTCAGACATTTCTTTACTGTAAAGAAGGTCGCCAAGATGAGCGACCTCAAGGGTATGAAGCTCCGTGTATCCAATGACCCGGTTATGAACGGCATGGTCAGAGGCCTTGGTGCTTCCCCGACCGTTGTCTCCTTCGGTGAGCTGTATTCCGCCCTCCAGACCGGTGTTGTCGACGGCGCCGAGCAGCCGATTGCAAACTACAAGGCCAATGCTTTCCACGAAGTCGCCCCAAACATGATTCTTGACGGTCATACCCTTGGTGCCATCCAGGTTGTCATTACCGACACCGCTTGGAACAAGCTGTCCGAGAAGCAGAGAAGCGCCATCATGGAAGCCGGCAAGCTTGCTCAGGCATACAATGCCGAGATCAGCGAGAACGCAGAGAATGAAGTGCTTGCAGCTCTCAGGGCGGAAGGTGTCAATATTGTTGAAGTTGCCGACAAGAGCGAGTGGGCCAATGCCAGTAAGGCTGTAATCGAAGAGAATACAAAGAGCCAGGCCGCTCTGTATCAGAAGATCAAGGCATTGAAGTAAAGGTTTTTTGTCAGGTATTGGTGGGATTGCACAGTCAATCCCACCTTTTCAAGTCTCAGGAGATACACCATGCCAAAGTTCTTTGCAACCATGGATAAAGTTAAACATGCATACGATTTGACAGATAAGATTGTACTAATTATCTGTAAATTGCTACTGATAGCCGATATTCTTATCACCAGTTATGCGGTAGCCGGTCGTATGTTCAATCAATATGTTCCGTTCCTCAAGGATCCTGCTTGGACGGAAGAGGTGGTTTTGACCTGCATGTCCTATATGGCTGTACTTTCAGCCGCCCTTGCCATCAGGAGGGGGTCGCATATCAGGATGACCGCCTTTGACAAATACCTTCCCAAGCGTGTCATCAAGTTTCTGGACATCCTTTCCGATATCGCTGTTCTCAGTCTCGGCCTGATCATGCTCTTCGTCGGCTGGCGGTATGCAACGACACTCGGAGGCAGGGGGTTTTATGTTTCCATTCCCTGGCTCAGCCGATTCTGGATGTATTTCCCTGTACCTCTTGCCGGGCTTGCCATGATCATTTTTGAATTGGAGTCTCTTTACAACCATTTGAAGTCCTTCTTTGTGAAGGAAGAGGAGAAGGCCTGATGGACGCAAACAGCATTGCAATTCTGATTCTTCTGGGAAGCTTCTTTATCATGATTTTGCTGCGGTTCCCTATCGCGTATGCAGTAGGACTTTCCTCGGTATTCTGCATGCTCTTTCAAGGCAACAGCCTCAATGACATCTGTCGCCTCATGGTAAAGGGCATCAGCTCATTCTCCCTTATGGCGGTTCCTTTCTTCATCACCATGGGTGTATTGATGGGCTCCGGTGGTATTTCGCAAAAACTCATCGCCTTGGCAAACGCCTGTGTAGGATGGATGAGGGGAGGCTTGGCCCAGGTAAACATTGTAGCTTCCTACTTCTTTGGAGGTATTTCCGGTTCGGCCGCCGCCGATAGTGCATCCCTTGGTTCTATCCTCATTCCCATGATGGTCGACGAAGGCTACGATGCAGACTTCTCCACTGCGGTTACCATTACCAGCTCCTGCGAAGGACTGCTGGTACCTCCGAGTCACAACATGGTCATCTATGCCACTACCGCCGGCGGAATTTCGGTGGGCAGTCTGTTCCTTGCTGGATATCTTCCCGGTGCCTTGCTTGCCATCACCTTGATGATCGGTTCCTACATCATCTCGGTGAAGCGGGGCTATCCAAAGGGGGATGCGTTCAGTCTTAAAAATTTCTTTATTCAGCTGAGTAAATCCATCTGGGCGCTCGCTGCGGTTGTAATCGTCGTCGTCGGCGTTGTCGCAGGTGTATTCACTGCTACTGAATCGGCTGCCATCGCGGTAATCTACTCCTTGATTGTCTCCGTCTTCATTTACAAAGGTTTGACATGGAAGGGTGTTTGGAAGGTTTTGGATGATTGTGTAGGTAC
The DNA here is from genome assembly GCF_002432845.1 of Sphaerochaeta sp. UBA5836. Lineage (NCBI taxonomy): Bacteria > Pseudomonadati > Spirochaetota > Spirochaetia > Spirochaetales > Sphaerochaetaceae > Sphaerochaeta > Sphaerochaeta sp. UBA5836. Next base: position 38,009 of record NZ_DJGW01000106.1, on the reverse strand, counting down.
CCTTGCAATAGTCCTTATCCTTATCGCAACATCCTCTGTCTTCGGCTATTGTCTGACTACGCTGCATGTTCCTACGCTTGCCGCCCAAGCCATTACAAACCTTACCAGCAACAGGATTCTGTTGATTCTGCTGTTGAATGTGATTTTATTGGTGCTGGGTGCCATCATGGACATGGCTCCGATCATCCTGATTGCAACCCCGATCCTGTTCCCCATTGCAACCGGAGTCTGCGGCCTCGATCCCATCCAGTTCGGCATCATGGTGGTGCTTAACTGCGGTATCGGCCTTTTGACGCCTCCTGTCGGAGCAGTCCTTTTCATCGGTTCAGCCGTTGGAAAGATTCCCATGGAGAGGGTTGTCAAAGCAACGCTCCCGTTCTATCTCTGTATGATTGTCGCACTTCTCTTGGTGTCATTCATTCCTGAGATCAGCCTGTTCCTGCCGCAGGTTTTCGGAGGATATATTCCTCTCTACGCCTAGCAGTCTTCCATCGTATATCGTGTAAGCATGAGCCGGAGTTTTTCTCCGGTTCTTTTTTTTAGGTTGCCCTTGCAGCATTGATAGTAAAAAGTGACCGCGGTCATTTTTTTGTTGACGGCAAGCAGAACCCCGCTTAAGATAGAGCAAAAGAGGGGGTATGCATGCATATTATTGTTCCCATAAAACAGGTTCCCCAGACCAGTGATGTTCAGATGGACAAGCAAACCGGTACCATGATTCGGTCCAGTTCTGCTTCCATTCTCAACCCATTGGATCTGTATGCCATAAGCACGGCACTGCAGCTGAAGGATCGCTGTCAGGCACGGGTCAGCGTCATCACCATGGGTCCGCAGAGTGCCGTCAAAGTGCTCAAGGAGGCCATCGCCATGGGATGTGATGACGCAGTGCATCTGACCGACCGGGCTTTCGGCGGTTCTGATACCTGGGCCACCTCCTATATTCTTTCGCTGGCAGTCAAGAAGCTCGGCATACCCGACCTCATCATTACCGGAGAGCGGGCGACCGACGGTGATACCGCCCAAGTCGGACCGGCTCTCGCTTCGTGGCTCGGGCTTCCTGCAATTACCTATGTGTCAAAGATTGAGACAGTGGACGATACATTCTTGGTTGTCGAGCGCTTGATGGAAGAGGGATATCAGAAGGTGAGAACCACCCTGCCGGCCCTGCTTACCGTCGTGAAGGAAATTTCGTCGGTCCGCCTCCCCACTCTCAGCGGCAAGAAGCGGGCGATGGCCAGCTCGATTGCCGTGTGGGATGCCCAGGCGCTTGATGCTGACAGCCGGTTCATCGGACTGAAGGGCTCTCCGACGAAGGTGGTCAAGATTGATGTTCCCAAGGTCGGCAGGAACTGTATTGTAGCCAAGGTGGAGGATGATGCATCGCTTGTTGCGGCAGTCGACCAGCTTATGGCCTTCTTGGATGAGAAGGACCTGCTGCCCAAAGGAGGTGCCCATCATGGCTGAAGTATGGACGCTCAGTGAGTACGGTGAGCATGGATTGAAGGATGTCTCCTATGAGCTGCTTGGTCGCGGCAGGGCTCTTGCCGACAGCTTGTCAGTGAAATTGGCAGCAGTGGTTCTGGGCCATGGGATTGAGATGTCGGCCTTAGACTCCTTGATAGCGCATGGAGCCGATGTGGTGTATGTTGCGGACAGCGAGCATCTCGCCGATTTTACTTGTGAAAGCTATGCCCGAATCCTGGTTGCACTTCTCGAGGAGCATAAGCCGCAGGTGATGATTGCTGCTGCCACCACAACCGGACGTACCTTGATGCCCTATGTGGCTGTGCAGGTCCATGCCGGTTTGACTGCCGACTGCACCGAGCTTGCAATCGAGGAAGGAACGGGAAATCTGCTGCAGACCCGCCCGGCGATCGGGGGCAATATCATGGCGACCATCAAGAGTCCCGACCATCGTCCCCAGATGGCGACCATCAGGCCGCACTCCACCAAGAAACCTCTACGAGATGCCGGCCGGGTCGGCACGATCATCCGTATTCCCGCCTCCCCTGCTTGGAAGAACGAGCACGTCGAGGTCCTTGGCCTGAGAAGCTTGGAAGGGCAGAGTGCAAGCATCGAAGAGGCTGAGATTGTCGTCAGCGGAGGAAAAGGCCTGAAGAAGCGTGACAATTTCACCTTGATCGAGAGCCTTGCAAAAGCGTTTGGAGGAGAGGTCGGGGCGAGCCGGGATGCGGTGGACCGAGGGTGGGCGGCCTATCCCCACCAGGTCGGGCTCTCAGGCAAGACCATATCACCTCGTCTGTATGTGGCCGTGGGAATTTCGGGGGCCATCCAGCACCTTGCAGGCATCAAGACGGCAAAGTGCATCGTGGCGATAAACCAGGATGAGCATGCAGCCATCCTCGATCTTGCGGACTTTGCCTTGGTCGGAGATTTGTTCACCATCCTGCCGGAAATCCAAAAACGGCTGGAAGCAAGGAGTAAGGTATGAACAACGCATACGGAATTGTCACCAAGGAAATAGTGGATGAGCTTAAGGCCATTGTAGGGGCGGCAAACCTCCTGACCGATTTGGAACGCATCGAAAACTATAGTCATGACGAGACTTCCAAGGAGGAGTACGCCCACACTCCCGAGGTGGTGCTCACCCCGGTTTCTGCCGGTCAGATTGCATCAATTATGAAGCTGGCCACCCGCTATAGAATTCCTGTAACTCCCCGTGGAGCCGGTTCAGGCCTCTCCGGTGGCGCCATCCCCCTTTTCGGGGGCATCGTATTGTCGGTGGAGAAGATGAACAAGGTACTGGAAATCGATGAGGCGAATCTGACTGTTACCGCCGAGACGGGTATTGTCACCAACGAGTTGAACGAGCAGCTCAAAAGCCGGGGACTCTTTTTCGCCGGCTATCCGATGAGTCTTGAAACCTGTTTTCTGGGAGGCAACATCGCAGAGAATGCCGGTGGCGGCAAGGCGGTCAAGTACGGGGTGACCGGACGCTACATCCTGGGAATGGAGGTGGTCACGCCGCAGGGTGATATTGTCGAGCTCGGTGGCAAGGTCACCAAGGATGTCAGCGGGTATGACCTGAAGCAGCTGTACATCGGCAGCGAAGGGACACTGGGAATCATCACCAAGGCGACGATCAAACTGCTGGGTGTTCCCAAGGTCGCCTCCGATCTCTTGGTTCCGTTTGCCACCGCCCAACAAGCGATCGCCGTGGTTCCCCTGATCATGAAGCAGGGAATCATCCCGACGAGCATTGAGTTCATGGACCGTAGCTCTGTCGAGATGTCCTGTTCGTACCTGAATGAGAGCCTGCCGCTTGAGGGTGTGGGGGCGATGCTGTTGATCGAGATAGACGGAACGGATGAACAGACGGTCGAGCGCGAGCTGATCCAGGTAGGGGATTTGTGCAGTGAACAGGGTGCGATGGAGGTGTATATCGCCGAGGATGCCACCACGCGCGAGCGCATCTGGTCGGTCCGACGCAACATCGCCGAGGCGATCAAGGTCTACAGCCCGGTTCAGAGCCTGGAGGATGTGGTGGTTCCCATCGCCTCAATCCCCCTCGTGCTTCCCCGTCTTGAAGCGCTGAAAGAGAAGTATCAGGTCAGGATTCCTTGCTACGGCCATGCAGGTGATGGAAACCTCCATGCGACCATCGTCAAGGATCCTGAGATGAGCCTTGCGGATTGGAAGGTGTTGGAACCGAAGCTTCTCTCTGAACTGTATGCTTTCATCACCGGTGAGCTCGGAGGAAAGATCAGCGGCGAGCACGGCATCGGCCTCAAGCGGAAAGGGTATCTGAAGGAGGTGACAGCGCCGGAGGAGTACAGGCTTTTCAAGGCCTTGAAAGCAGCCTTCGATCCCCTGTACATTATGAACCCCGGCAAGATTCTGGACTGAGGAGTGTACATGGCAAAGCAACCCAAACCGCACGGCAAGGCCGAGGCGACCAAGCAGCTTATTTTTGAGAGTGCGTTGACACTCTTCAAGAAAAAGGGCTTCGACCAGGTCTCCATCAAGGAGATTACCGACTTTGCAGGTACGGCAAAAGGGAGTTTTTACAATTATTTCAGCACCAAAAGCGACATCATTGTCGAGGAGTTCTGGGCCATCGACGCCTACTACCGCAGTATTGAGGAGGAGGTGCTCAAGCAGGCTTCAGATGCCGACAGGCTGCTGAGGTTCACCGAGTTGCAGCTGACGTATGTCCGCGATGTAATCGGTTGTGAGACGCTGAAGGTCCTGTATGCCAACCAAGTCCTCAAGGAGGGTTCGGACAAGGTCATTACCGACCAAAGCCGGTTCTGGTACACCTTCATCCGATCGATCATCGAGGAAGGCCAGCGGAAAGGCTTGTTCAAGAGAGAGAAATCGAGTGCACAGTATGCCGACTTTTTCAACCGTGCCATCCGCGGTCTCTTCCTCGATTGGAATATCAGTTCGGCCTCCTTTGATCTCGTGGAGGCCGGCCTTGAGTATTGCCAATTTTTACTGCTTCCTGCGTTGCTACAACCCTAATCCCTTCTGTACCAGGTGGGAAAGGACCTCCATGCCCTGCTTGGTGGGGTGGAGGTTGTCTGCAAGCATCCCGTCGCCTTCGCGGATCGGATAGGCTGCCAGGTCAATGAGGTGGGCTCCTTTGTGAGTCCCTACAATGGTGCGGATTGCATCTGCCAGCTCAAGCTGGCTCCAGTTGTGGATGTTCACCTGGTCCAAAGCCCTGTCGGTACGCTGCAAGGGGGTGCAGAAGTAGAGCTTGCCGGCCTTGTGTTGCCTGAGCATGGATGTTACCAGCTCCTCATAGGCTTGGATGAATACCTGCTTGGTGACGGGCAGGTCGGCCTGTCCCCAGTCATTGGTCCCTCCGAAGATGATGATTAGATCCCCGCCCAGTCGCGCCTGTCGCTTCTCGTCCAGAAACGAGGAGCTTAGGGGTCTGAGCCCGGTCCTGCTGATCCTGCTTCCCGAGTACGATTCATTCATGAACAAGTCCAGGTTGCAGCGTTTGGCCAGTTGGTGCCACCAGGTGTGTTCGACCTTGGTCACATCCACCCCCTCCTTGGGATAGAAGAGTTCGTTTTCAGCAGGGACGAAACCTGCAAAGGTGGATATGGAATCACCGAGGATTGAGAAGGTTGTGTGTGTCATGAGGGCAGTCTATCGCACTGCTTTCCCTCGCTCAAGTGTCTGTGGTATGCTCACAGGGGAGGCTTGTATGGATACGAAGATTTCATTGGTGCAACGTGGAGCACTGAAGAAGGTCGGCTCAACCTTTGTGGAGGCATTCGGCCATACGAACGCTCTGTTGATCGCCGATGGAAACACGCTTCGAGTCGGAGGCTTTGCCACCGTCCGCTCTTTGGAGAAGGCCGGCATCGAGGTTCGTCAGTTCATTTTTCCTGCCGTTCCACAGCCCTATGCCGATGAGCATTCCATCGCCCAGGTTCGTCTCAGTCTGGAGATGGACAACAGTATCGCCGTGGTTCTTGGTTCGGGGACGCTCAACGATATCACCAAGCGTGCCAGCTCCGAGCTGGACCGCCCCTACATGGTTGTCGCCACCGCCCCTTCGGTGGATGGATACACTTCCTACGGTGCCGCCGTCTCCATCAAGGGGTTCAAGCAGACTTTGAGTTGTGCCGCTCCTTTGGTGGTTCTTGCCGATACCGACGTCCTCTGCGAGGCCCCCGCCGAGATGATAGCGAGCGGATACGGCGATTGCATGGCAAAATTTACAGCCGGAATGGATTGGATTCTGGCAGACCTGTTGGGTGTGCAGGCCATCCGGACGGATGTCTGGGACATGGTTCAAAAGCCTCTGCGTTCAGTGTATGCCCACCACCGGGGTATCGCAAACAGGCAGCGTGAAGGGATCGGCCTGCTTTTCGATGCGCTTTCAGCCAGCGGTTTTGCCATGCAGATCATGCACGACTCACGTCCGGCAAGCGGGGCGGAGCATCTGATCAGCCATATTTGGGAGATGGAGCACCTGAGCAAGGATGGTCTTTTGGTAAGTCATGGCTTCAAGGTTGCAGTGGGGACGATGGCCATCGTCCACCTGTATGAAGAACTGGTCGAACTGGATGTTTCCGAATGCTACGGCAAAAGCAGCCAAAGCTGGGAGGAACGAAAACAGGCCATTCTTTCCTTCTTCCCCAATGAGACGGTTGCCCAAGAAGCCATAGCCGTCTCCAAGGCAAAGTTCTTGGAAGGGGAGGCCTTGGATGCGAGGCGCAAAGAGCTCATGGCCCTGCTTCCCATTCTCAAGGAGCGGATCGCCCTCCAACTACCCCCCTCAAAGGAGCTCAGGGCTTCCCTTGTCGAGGTCGGTTGTCCCGTACATCCAAGTCATATCAATGCAACGCTCGAGGATTTGAAGCGGGCCGTGACCGGAGCCCAGATGATTCGCAACCGCTATACCGTGCTTGACCTCTACTACGAGCTGGGGTTGTTCGACCGCGCACTGCAAAGCTTGGAGGCTCTCAGCGGAAGAGTTGGTTGATACTTTTCTTGACTTCGGTCTCCAAAGTATCGATATCGAGATTCTGTACGGCAGGGCTGAAGGGTTCAAACGAGAAAATTCCCCTGTATCCACTGTTGACCAAGGCTTGGGCTTGTTCGGCGGTGGCGAGCAGGTCATCCTCCTGGAAGAGTATCCTGTCGGCATCGGTCGGCTCGGTGTGTCTGGGGCCTGATGCAACCGAAGAGAGGTGTACAAGATTAGTCATGGAGGCAAAATACTGCTTTTCGTTGGCAAGATGGTGATGGAAGGTGTCATGCACCAGGCGATACCATCGCTCATAGCCGCTTGCCTCGATTGCCCTGATCGCTTCGGCTTTGGTTCTGAGCGAGCTGGCTCTGAAGCCCAGCGGTTCCACATAGCCGTACAGTCCGTACTCCTCGAACAAGGGTCCATACTCGGAGAGGGACTGGGTGGTACGCTCAAGCCAAGAGGCTCGGTCGGCCTCGCGCTCGACGCCGTTGACAGGGCAGAGCACTATTGCATCAGCTCGGAGACTTTTTGCATATTCCAGCAGGCTTTTGAGCTCTTCCTTTTTGGCGTCCGTATACTCATTGAAACGTTGGAGGGCGTTGATGGCGGCCACCTTGAGGTGGTACTTGGCAAGTTGGTCGCGTACTTCTTCTGGATTTTTAGTATCGAACGGGTGCTGATTTGTCAAATCATTTCTCAATTCAATGATGGAACAACCACAACGCTGGGCGAGGGAAAAAAAGTCATAAAGGGGCAGCGAAGGAGCTATGATTCTATTCAAGCCAATTTGCATCGGTACAATCCTCCTGTGCCTCATACTACCATCTGTCATCAAGCTGTCAAGCAAACAATGCTGGTGTTTGCTTGACAGCGGTGCTAGACTTGCTCTAGCAAAGGGGACGAGTACAGATGAAATGGCCGCTAGTCGGGGTGAAGATGCCTAAAGTTCGAACGTTGGAGGCCCTGGATGCCTTCTTGTCAAAGGTTCAAGCCCAAGGCTTCGATGCCGTTGAGATGTCGCTTGAGATGTTTCCCTTCATCATAGATGGGAATGTTTGCAAAGCCTGGGTCGATGCCGTTGAGCCGGTGCTCACCCGCCATTCACTTTTGTATTCCGCCCACATCGGGCGTGGCTTGGACTTGCGCAATCTCGACGATCATGCGCTGCATGCCTCTGTGCTGCAATCCTCCCTTCAGGTGTGCCATGCCCTGCATATCGATATTCTGGTGTTGCATTATGAGATCAAGACCAACAACCTGAAGGCGGAGCGGCAGTTTCTCGATGCCCATCGCCGGGCGGCCGATCTTGCCGGCAGTCTTGGGATTACCTTGGCGGTGGAGAACATCGAGGTGGAACTGGTGGAGCCTGTGGTGCAGATGATGGACCAAATCAAGCATCCCAACCTGAAGCTCAATCTCGATACCGGCCATGCCTATCTGGCATCGAGGCGCTTTCATTTCGACTTCCTCGATGCGGTGAAGCAGATGGCCCCCCATCTGTGCCACATGCACCTCAATGACAATACCGGACGCTTTGAGGAGCTGAGGATCACCGACCGCCTTGCCTACGACTGTCTGTCGATGTCCCACAGACGGGAGTTCGGGCGGGGGGATATCCATATTCCTCCGTTCTTCGGAAGCGTCCCCTTTGATGAGGTGTTTTCCCATCTCCAATCGTATCAAGGCCGCTACATCTGTGAGTACACCTATGAGGATTTCGAACCGTTCAACCAAGCGATTCAAGAAAAGGTTCGCTCCCGTCTCCTTGCTTCACGATTGAAGTGAAATGAAAACGTTCTTATAGCTGAAAGTGAGGCATCCCTGCAATTTTTTTCAAACACATTGCTGTTTGTAGCGGTGGAGAAGAAAAATGGGAATTGTTTGACAAATGCCGACTTTGATGCAATCATCAAAGTATGGTAACGTTTTCATAAAAGGATTCAAGAACGAAGGAGGATGCGTTCTTGATGGTAGGAGGCGTTGCCGCTCCTGGTAAGGGAGCTGTACATAAAGGAGGATTGAAGATGAAGAAAATGTTATGCGTACTGGCGGCAATACTGATGCTTGCCATGCCCTTGTTCGCTCAGGCAACGGCCGAGAGTGCACCCAAGAAGTACCAGACACTGCAGATGTATACCGCACTGGATACCGAAGAAGCCCAGTATTATTTGGATGTATTCCAGAAGACCAGCGGGATCAAGGTTGAGTATGTTCGCATGAGTTCGGGCGAGGTATTGGCCCGAATGGAAGCCGAGAAGTCGAATCCGCAGGCAAGTGTTTGGTTCGGCGGTTCAAATACCGACCACATCAACGCCCAGTCGAAGGGCCTTTTGACTCCCTACAAACCCAATACTGATTTCGAGCTTGCACCGATGTTGCATGCTGATGATTACAGCTGGAACGGTTTCTATACCGGTGCCATCGGCTTTGTGACCAACACTGAGTTCTTGAAAAAGCATAATCTCCAGCCCCCCAAGAGCTGGGACGATCTGCTGAACCCTGTCTACGAGGGACAGATTGAAATGGCCTATCCGTATACCAGCGGTACTGCCTATACCACCTGGGCCACCATCATTCAGATGAAAGGCTTGGAGGGAGCCCTCGATTGGTGGGAGAAGTTTGACAAGAACGTTCACCAGTACACCAAGAGCGGTACTGCCTGTATCGCACGCGCCGGCCTGGGCGAATGTGCAGTCGGCATCTCTTTCTCCCACGATATCGTTGCAAAGGGTGTTGCCATGGGCTACCCCTTGGTAATGAGTTTCCCCGAGGAAGGTACCGGGTATGAAGTAGGTGCCGTCTCCATGATCAAGGGGGCAAGGCAGGTTGAAGAGGCTCAAATATTCATGGATTGGTGTTTCACTGAAGAAGCCCAGAACCTGTTCAAGAAGTATTCACGTCTGCCTGTCAATCCCAAGGCAGCCGTTGCAGAAGGAGCCGTCAAGCTGTCCGACATCAAGTTGATTGACTACGATGCCGTGAAGATGGGACTTGCCAAGGATGAGTACGTCACCGCTTGGAGAGACCGTATCGGCAAATAACAGTTCATGTCGGAAATCAAGGTGCAATCTCAACGCTTTCAGCGGGGTTGCACCTTGCTGTAAAGAGGTGGGTGATGAAACATCAGGGCCGCAGCCATATTCAACGCATCAATGAGATAAAGAAGCTGATACAGGAACCGTTTTTGCTTATTTCCATCCTTGTAATCTTCTATCTCTTGATTCTCTTTGTAATCTTCCCGATTTATCAGGTGTTCAAGACAAGCCTGTCGTATGAGGGGCATTTCAGCCTCAAGAACTACAGCGATGTCCTTAGGCAGTCGTATTATATCAGGCCGCTTTTCAATTCGATGATTCTCGGTGTCCTTGTAGCCACCATCGGAACCTTTGTCGGCTTTGTGTTCGCCTATGCCATCACCAGGACTCCGATGAAAGCGAAGGGTGCATTCCGTTTGATTGCAACCTTCCCGATGGTAAGCCCGCCGTTTGTTGTGGCTCTCGCCTGCATCCTGCTCTTTGGAAGATCGGGAATTTTTGCAGGGGCGATTGGAAACATCTACGGCCTGACCGGCCTGACCATTGTTGAGGTCATCGCTTATGCCCCGACTGCCTTTCTGGCCCTGGTGGGGGTGTTGCAGGCCATTGACCCTGCTTTGGAAGAGGCCGCAATGGATTGCGGAGCTTCGAGGATCAAGATTTTCAAGACCATCATCCTGCCGCTGGCCACCCCGGGCATCGTCAGTGCATGGCTATTGGTATTCATCCAGTCACTCGCCGATTTCGGCAATCCCATGATTCTCAGCGGGGACTTCTCGGTCCTTTCGGTGCAGGCGTATCTGCAGATTACCGGCATGTATGACCTTGCCCGCGGATCAACGCTTGCCATCCTGCTGTTGATTCCTACGGTAATCGCCTTTTATCTGCAGAAGTACCTGCTTTCCAAGAAGTCGTATGTCACCGTTACCGGCAAGCCCACCTCGGCAACCATCAAGAATCTTGAGTGGTACATCAAGTACCCTGTCTATGCCTTTTGCATTATGTTCGCCTTGATCGTGCTTCTCTTCTACAGCATGGTCGTCTGGGGTTCGTTCCAGAAGCTTTGGGGTATTGATGCAACGCTGACCCTTCGCAACTACGTTCAAATGTGGCGTGTAGGGAAAAATTACATCCTCGACTCCCTCTACATTTCTGTAATCATTACCCCGATTACCGGTATTTTGAGCATGTTCATTGCCTACTTGATCACTAGAAAGCAATTTTTCGGGCGTAATGCGATGGAGTTCTCCAGTATGCTGACCTTTGCGGTTCCCGGAACCGTCGTAGGTATCGGTTATATTCTCGCCTTCAATACGCCATCACCGTTGATGCCCGTGACCCTGACCGGGACGGGGTTCATTATCATGGCTCTCTTGGTGTTCAGAAACCTGCCCGTGGGTATCAGAAACGGTGTTGCCGCCATTGAGCAGATAGACCCCTCCATCGAGGAGGCCTCGATTGATTTGGGTGCGGACAGCGGTCTCACGTTTAGAAAGATCACCCTCCCGATGATCACCCCGGCGTTCTTCTCGGGCTTGGCCAACTGCTTTGTCCGTTCGATGACCGCCATCAGTGCCATCATCTTTGTCGTATCGGGTAAGTGGAACTTCATCACTGTCGCCGTACTCGGGTTTGTCGACAATAGTCAGTATGCTCAGGCCGCCGCCATGAGTCTTTTGCTGATCGCCATCGTTTTGCTCGCCTTGGGCTTGATCAAGCTCGCAACCGACCGGATGGGCAGGGGCATGCAATCCAGCTCCATCATTGAATAGGAAGAGAAGCCATGAAAGAAGCATATTTGGAATTGAAAGATTTGACGAAGTCCTTCGGCAGCGATTCTGACAAGGTGATGGCTGTCGACCATATCAATCTGCAGGTGAAGGAAGGCGATTTGGTGACCTTGCTCGGCCCCTCGGGGTGTGGGAAAACCACCACCCTCAGAATGATTGCAGGCTTTCACACCCCTACCTGCGGTGATGTCTATATCGACGGGGTGAGTATGAATCAGATTCCCCCGAACAAGCGTCCGACGGCGATGGTGTTCCAGAACTATGCACTGTTTCCTCATATGACAGTGTTTGAGAATATTGCCTACGGCCTCAGGATTCGCAAGGAGAGCAATGAGGAAGTCAAGCGCAAGGTTGATGATATCATGAACCTGATCGGTCTCGAGAATCTGGGTGATCGTCAGCCTCGACTGCTTTCCGGCGGGCAGCAGCAGCGTGTCAGTCTTGCCAGGGCGTTGGTTATGGAGCCGAAGGTATTGCTTTTTGATGAGCCGCTGTCGAATCTCGATGCCAAGCTGCGTGTTTCCACCCGTCTGGAAATCCGCAAGCTGCAGCAGCGCGTGGGAATTACCAGCGTCTATGTCACCCACGACCAGGAGGAGGCGATGACGCTCTCCGACAAGGTTGTAATCATGGACAGGGGTTTGATCCAACAGGTGGGTTCTCCTGCCGAGATTTACAGTCATCCGGTGAATCGTTTTGTTGCCGGGTTCATCGGGAAGGCGAACTTTTTGCGCGCAGTCGTAGAAACGGTTGATGCACAGCAGTTGCTATTGCGGTTCTTGGGTAAGAAAATCGTTGCTCCTCGCTGGAACAAGGAGATCAAGGCAGGTGAAGAGGTACTCATTGTAGCCCGTCCTGAATCAATTCTCCCTGAGCATCCGAGTGAGGCTCTGGTGGAAGGGGTGGTGGTGAACTCTGTCTACTTCGGCTCTCAGATGCTCTATGAGGTGGAACTGCCCGACCGCACGGTTCTTCAGATAGAAGTAGCCGACCCCCAGTATCACCCGATTTTTTCCCAAGGTCATAAAGTGGGGTTGGCATTCAAGGACCGCAGCTTGCATGTGCTGCCGATGGAGGGATAAGAAGTGAAGTATGATATTTTGATGCTCGGACACATTTCCCAGGATGTTCTGATCGATCATCAGAACGTGAGACAGGATATCGTAGGAGGGGCTGTCGTCTACTCCTCGTTTGCTGCAGGGTCTGCCGGCAAGCGTGTTAAAGTCATCACCAAGCTGGCTGACAATGACCTGCATATTCTCAAAAACCTTCAGCATCCTCTGGTTGACTGGGACGTATTGCCCTCCAAACAGAGTACTTCGATCAAGAATACCTACTTCACTGCAGACAAGGAGAGACGTGAGGTGATACTCCTCTCCCAGGCGGATCCCTTCGTGCTTGAGGAGGTGCAGGCAGAGGCATCCATCTACCACCTTGCAGGCCTGTTCGGTGGAGAAATTCCAGACTCTCTGGTTTTGCCGCTTGCAAAACGCGGGAAGGTCGCCCTCGACGCCCAAGGGGTGCTTCGGTGTCTGGATGAACAGAAGAATCTTGTTTTCAGGGACTGGGGGCGCAAGCAGGAGCTGCTTCCCTATATTACCTACTTCAAGACCGATGCCGCCGAGGCAAAGATTCTCACGGGCTTGGACGACCGCGAGAAGGCGGCCAGACTGTTGTACGGCTGGGGAGCACAGGAGGTGATGCTCACCCACAATACCGAAGTGATGGTCTGTCATCAGGGGAACATCCATACCGCCCCGTTCACCAACAGCAACAACAGTGGTCGTACCGGACGGGGTGATACCGCTTTTGCAGCATACCTGGCCTGGAGGCAGGACCACGATGCAGCTGAGTCCACCCGCTTTGCGGCAGCGCTCTGCAGTCTGAAGATGGAAAAGCCCGGAGTGTTTAGGGGAACGCTTGATGAGGTGCACAAGCGCATGGAGCGGGATCGCATTTAGCAGTATGCATGGAATGAGGAGAGGTTCGGCCTCTCTTCTTTTTTTGCGAAAAAAGGACTCGTTTCATTTAGTATGTATGGATTTTCTGTCTGTTTATAGGATAATTGTTTGCAAAATATCAAAAGAATATCCAAGTATAGAGAAAAATCAACCATGGTGTTTTGGCCCTCGGACCATGAGGATGTAGGAACATCGAAGAAAACCAAAAGGAGGTTAGCACGATGAAACGAACACTACTGGTATTGTTGGGTTTGGTAATGATTCTTGCCACTGTGGGAGCGCAAGGCTCCCAGGAACCACAGAAAAGCGGACCTGTGACACTCAAGTATGCATTCTGGGGTAATCCTGATGCCATCGGAGTTGAACAGGACATCATCAAGGCATTCGAGGAGAAACATCCCGATATCAAGATTGAGCCGATTGTCAGCGGGTATGCCGACTACCATACCAAGCTCATGACCATGATCGCAGGCAACATGGCTCCCGATGTGATGCGTATCGACGATTACTATTTCTATGACTTCATCAAGCTTGGTGCGGTCGAGAGCCTCAGCCCCTATATCCAAAGGGACAAGATTGATTTGAACCTCTATCCGAAGATGGGTATCGAGGAAGCAACAGTCGACGGACAGATTTACGGCCTTCCTTGGGGAACCGCTCCACTGTACATGCTGTTGAATCTTGATGTCTTTGAGAAAGCCGGTGTTGCACTTCCTTCCTTGGATTGGACCACCAAGGATTTTGAACGCATCGTTCGCTCCTTCAACCCCCAGAAAGACAAGGTGTATGGTTTTGCAATCGATACCAATTATCTCTCCAGTGTCCTGCCACATATCTGGTCGAAGGGCGGTACCCTGCTCAGCGAGGACAAGAGTCGCTATACCGGTGACAGTCCTGAAGCCTCAAGTGCAATTCAGATGCTTGCAGACCTGTACAAGGAAGGCTACATGCCCAAGGATACCATCAACAGCGGGAACACCGAAGCTTTGCGCCGTTGGTTCAGCAATGGTACCATTGCCATGATGAGCGGATCCGCACAAGAAATTCTCGCAATCCAGAAGATCGAGGGGATTCGCTTTGAAGCATGGACCATGCCGCAAGCAATGAACAGCAAGAATACCACTGTATTCAAGAGCAATACCATCAGCATAAGCAAGTCCTCCAAGCAGAAAGAAGCTGCCTGGATTTTTACCAAGTTCCTCCGTGGTGTGGAAGGTGAAGACCTCTATGTACGTGCAAAGAGATTCCCACCGACGCTCAACATCGCCGAGAACTGGGATCTGTATCTTGATCCCAATCTCTATCCGAAGCAGATCAAGCAGATTAGTGAGTTGATCGCCAAGGAGTACGGGCACACATTGCCGCTTCGTACAGGATACGCAGCCATTGAATCGAAGGTAATACCGGCTGTTCAAAGTGCAATGCTGGGAACCAAGACCGCTGCACAAGCCATGGCCGATATCCGTGGAGATATCACCAAAATCATTGAAACAAATTCAAAATAAATTGTGGTATGTCGTCGGACGGGTTGCTGTCCGACGACATAATCCGCGTTCATCCACCAAAGGTTACGTAGTATGAAACTAACAATGAAGCATGGCGAGGGCTTGGCGGCATTCCTGTTCTTGTTGCCGAACATACTTGGCTTTCTACTATTCTCAATGATTCCAACGCTCGCATCGTTTGGTATAAGTTTCCTGGATTGGGGATTACTAAACAGCCCATCCTTTATCGGTTTTGCTAATTACTGGGAGCTGCTTACAGACGATGTGTTTTGGATGGCATTGAAAAATACTGCTTATTACTCATTCATCAAGGTCCCCCTGAACCTGCTGCTCTCCCTTCTCTTGGCCATCCTTCTGAACAAGCAGTTGCACGGCCGCAATTTCTTTCGTTCCGTCGCATTTCTCCCCTCGGTTTGTTCAAGTGTGGCAGTCGCGCTTATTTGGACGCCTCTTCTGGAGAGCTCGGAAAATGGCTTGATCAATCATGTGCTTTCCCTGCTGGGAATCAACATCATTCCTTTTCTTGTTTCTCCTGTCTGGGCCATGCCTTCAGTCATTCTCGTCGGGCTGTGGAAGGAACTCGGGTATTTCATGGTCATTTTCCTTGCCGGCTTGCAAGGAATCCCCCGTTCCTACTATGAAGCGGCATCCATCGATGGCGCGCACAGTATGGATGTATTCTTGCATATCACGATTCCCCTGATCAGCCCGACCACGTTCTTTGCCCTGACCACGAGTCTGATTGGTTCATTCCAAATTTTTGACTTGACCTCGGTGTTGACGAAAGGAGGGCCTGCCAATGCTACCAATACGCTTGTTATGTATATCTATCAAAATGGTTTTCAGTTCTTCAGGATGGGGTATGCCTCTGCACTCAGCCTGATTCTCTTCATAACCATTTTTATCATCACACTGGTGCAAAACCATTATTCCGATAAGTGGGTGTTCAACTGATGAAAACACAAGTAGCAACGATTCAATGGAGAAAAGTCACCAAGAATTGGGTTTGGTACCTCTTGTTGGTTATTCTGGCGGCATTTTTTTTCATCCCCTTCTGGTGGATGATAGCAACCTCCTTCAAAACCTATTCAGAAGTCTATACCAAACAATATTCTCTGATTCCCACATCATTCAATTTTGACAATTATCGACAGGTGTTCAAGGCGCTCCCGTTTGGAATGTACCTGTGGAACACCATCAAGGTCTCGAGCTTGGTAATCATCGGGACACTCACCACCAGCAGCATGGCCGCCTATGCATTTGCGCGGCTCCGCTTCAAGGGAAGGGATATGCTCTTTTTTCTCTACTTGGCAACGCTTATGATTCCCCGCCAAGTAGTTCTCATCCCGAATTTCATCATATTTCGTGAAATGGGATTGCTGGATACCCACTGGTCGTTGATACTCAGCGGCATTTTTACTGCCTACGGGACCTTTTTACTTCGTCAATTTTTCCTGAGCATACCCAAGGAATTGGAAGAAGCTGCCGTAATCGACGGCTATGGGTACTGGGCACGTTTTGTGCACATCATTCTCCCGCTTTCCAAGGCGGCACTGACTACATTGTTGATCATCACCCTGCTGGCGATATGGAATGAGTATCTTTACGCCTTGGTATTTTTGCAAAGTGATGTCAACCGTACCTTGACGTTGGGTATTGCCTTGCTGAGGGGGGATTTCGATGTGAAGTGGAATCAGGTCATGGCAGCAACATTAATAAGTATTGCGCCCATAGTTCTGGTATACTTGAGTGCCCAAAGGTATTTCGTTGAAGGAATCGCCTTGACCGGCGTAAAGGGTTGATACCGAGGGGGGGATGTGTGCGGGTAATGCTGATCGAGGATGAACCCAATGCCATGGAACGGTACAGTTCCTATATCTCCTCATATAATGCGGCTTTTGAGATTGTAGCCAAGGCTTCCACCTATGAACAGGCCCGTACTCTCTTTGCACAAAACAAACCAGAAATCATATTTAGTGATATCGTAATTCCAGGGAACACCGGCCTTCGGTTCTTGGAGGAAGTACGTGCATCCAATTGGGATGGACTGGCAGTCATCATCAGCGGATACGGGGATTTCTCCTATGCACAGAAGGCCATCAAACTTTCAGTATTCGACTACCTGCTGAAGCCGGTCTTTCAGAAGGACTTGGAACAGGTGTTGGATAAGATTCTTCGCCTGATGAATGCCAAAGATCCGCAGATTCATTATTTTACTGATCGAAATTTGCCTGTCTATGTGAAAAAAGCGGTCCAATATGTTGAGCACTACTATAATCAAGAAATCTCGTTGTGCGCTGTCGCCGAGTTTGCCAACGTTTCTCCAAGCTATCTGAGTGCTTCATTCAGCAAGAAGTGCGGTATGACGTTTGTAGAATACCTGCATGCCTATCGAAGTGATATGGCTGCAAAGTATCTGCTGGATACCGATTTGACGCTGGAAGAAATTGCCGACCGGGTTGGGTTTGGTGATAGTTCCTATTTCAACCGGTGCTTTAAGAAACGGTATGCCGTATCTCCCGGCCAATATCGGAAGAGTACCCTGTCCAAGCAAGGGATTGACTATGTCCAATGACGGACTTCTCAAAGGACAGGTAAAGCGGTCATGGAACAGGATTCTGGCTGTTTCCCTTTCGATACTCATCTCAGTAATCTTGATGCTCAGTTGGCTATGGGTTCAGCGCAGTACGCTGTTCCTGCTTGACAACAAAAAACAATTCCTGCAGGTCTATACGGAAAATTTACAGACAACAATTTTCACTCCCATTGAAAAAGCGGCGTTACGGGTACAGATGCTGCTTCGGTTCCACGAGCAAGGAGAGCGTAACCTTGACTTGGTTCAGGAGTTGTTCGACCTGCGTCTGACCTCCTCAAGCCTCGACCGTTCGTGGATTGTCAGTAGTGATGGGACTGTGTTTTATGCACCGAATGTCAATAAGCCGGTTACTGAACGAAATCCTTGGTGGAAAGCCTATATGACCGAAGAGAAGCAGTCCATGTTGAAGCTGTTGGGATCCAGAGGCTTCAATGACTTTGGGTTTGAGGTGGCTGGAGCTTTTCGCGATGATCTGGATTTGTCGACGCTTCTTCCTGTAGCTTTTTGGTATCGGACAGAAGAAGGCGGGATTGCCTTTGCGTTTCTTGAATTCAACCTTACATCTCTTTTGATTCAACACATGAACTCCTATCAGGTTGGTTTTGGAGATGATTTCACCCCCCTTGAAGTCATTGTGTATGACCGCGAAGGCATGGCATTGGAATCGAGCAGGAATATCCCGTTGCAAGTAAAGCCCATGCTTCAATATGATACAGATTTGCAAGTGCTCGATTCAATCGATTTGAGCAACGGTATGGTCTTTGCCAAGGAAGACGCATATATCTCTATGTTCTCCAGGAATACGCAATTGGGATTGACCTTCTCGACGAGAATCCCCTGGACGAAGATCATCAATCAATCAAGGAAAAACTACCTTTTCATCCTGATTCTGACAGGACTTTTCTCCCTGGTTTTCATTGTGCTCATGATTGCATTCAACAAGATGTATGTAAACCTGCGTCGGTATGAAGCAATGCAGGCGCAATCACGGTTCGAGGTGTTGCAGGCACGTATGAACCCTCACTTCCTCTTCAATACACTCGACAGCCTGGTCAGTATCGTCGAGCTTGGAAACAAGAAGCAGAGCCTTGAAGCGCTTCGGGCGCTTTCCTATATCCTGCATTTCGATTTGAGGGAGAGGCGCAATGAAATACCCCTTCTATCAGAGATTCGTTATATCCGCAACTATGTGCACCTGCAAGAGATCCGGTATCGGGATTTGGTGAGCTTCGACCTGGATATTCAGGAGACCGTTCCCGATGATATAAGAATTTTGAAGTATTGCGTGCAGCCTTTGGTGGAAAACTGCTTCGTGCATGGGGTGTATCTGCGCCAAAAACCTATTGCCATCAAGGTGGTTATGTTCTGTAATGAACAAGGACTCTGCATCAGGGTTGTCGATGACGGACCTGGCTGCAGCGCCGATGTTTTTGCTGACTTGCAGGATAAACTCAGCAAAACCGCGTCCTCGTTTTCCCAGGAAGCATTGCATGTGCGAGGCAATCATATAGGCCTTTTGAATATCCACCAACGTATTCTCTATGCCTACGGGCAGGGATACGGGTTGTATTTGATTCCTTCTGAACAGGGCTTTTCTGTGGAAGTCCGGTTGCCGTTCGTCTACCGGAGCGAGGAAGAGGAGATGAATCAAAAAGATGTCCAAGTTCTGTGAAAGAACTCACATTGTGATATACGTACAGACGGGTATGCTGAATACTGGAAAAGGGGAATGCTATGAAAAAACTTGGCGTTGCAATTATTGGAGCGGGCAATATCGCACCGGCTCATATCAGAGGGTATCAATATTCTCACGAGCTCTGCGAGATCAAGGCGCTTTGTGATATCTACCCTGAGAAAGCGAGAAAGCTCTCCGATCGGTTTGAACTGTCACAAGCTTCGATTGTTGAAGACTACCAAAACCTGCTCGGCAGGGACGACATTGATCTGGTCTCCTTGTGCCTGCCGCCGTCGCAGCATTGCCAAGCGGCTGTTGATTTTCTTTCTGCAGGCAAGCACGTTATTGTCGAGAAACCTATGGCTCCCTCACTTGCTGAGTGTGACCGGATGATTGCAGCCCAACAAGCAAGCGGCAAGGTCCTTTCTGTGATATCCCAGAATCGATTCCGTACCGCTCCCATGCGGGTCAAACAGCTCTTGGAAGATGGAGTGATGGGTCGGGTTCTCTTTGCACGGGTGAACTCGATGTGGTGGAGAGGGTCGAACTACTATGATCTCTGGTGGCGGGGGACGTATGAGAAAGAGGGTGGCGGCTGCACCCTCAACCATGCAGTGCATCAGATCGACATCCTTCAATGGCTCATCGGAGTGCCCGATTCCGTTGTATCGGTAATGAGCAATGTCAACCACACCAACAGTGAGGTTGAGGATGTATCGTTATCGATTCTTTCCTACTCCGATTCGGTTGCTGAGGTCAATGCCAGCTTGGTCGATCATGATGAGAAGCAGGAATTTTTCTTTGCAGCAGAGAAGGCTTCCATTGGAATCCCTTGGTATTGCAAGTCGGTCAAGCAGCTGCCCAATGGATTCTATGAACCAAATCCAGCGATGGAGAGTGAATTGGAGAAGCTTTATCAGTCACTTCCTTCCCTCCCGGTGGAAGGCCATGAAGCCCAGCTGGAGAATGTCCTCAAAGCAGTTCTCGATGGGTCACAGCCGCTGGTTACCGGCTCTGAAGGAAGAAAGGCCGTTGAGTTGATTTGTGCCATGTATAAATCCTCCACCGAGGGAGTGAGGGTGGCGTTGCCCCTGGCAAAGGACGACCCGTTCTATACGACCGAAGGGATGTTGGCGCGGATGGTGCGATACCACAAGAAAGGAAAATCAGTGGAGAATTTGGAAGACACCGAGATAAGCCTCGGGACGATGGGAAAATAAGGAGGTTGGAAATGCAAAAAATGGATGGACAGAATTACGCACCCGAGGGTAAGCCCCAACCGGTTTGCAAGCAAGGTGAGTGCATTGTCGGTGTCATCGGCCTCGATCATGGCCATATCTATGGGATGTGCAACGGGCTGTCTGAAGCAGGCGCTGATATCGCGTATGTGTACGATCCCGATCCGAAGAAAATGGAAGCTTTTGTAGCAAAGTTTCCTACGGCAAAGGTTGGCTTAAGCAAGCAGGAGTTGCTGGAGAATCCTTCCATTCAGTTGGTGGCAACCGCCGGCATTCC
The DNA here is from genome assembly GCF_002432845.1 of Sphaerochaeta sp. UBA5836. Taxonomy (NCBI): domain Bacteria; kingdom Pseudomonadati; phylum Spirochaetota; class Spirochaetia; order Spirochaetales; family Sphaerochaetaceae; genus Sphaerochaeta; species Sphaerochaeta sp. UBA5836. Next base: position 17,472 of record NZ_DJGW01000106.1, on the reverse strand, counting down.
GTGCGATCGCGGACCCCTCGGCCTTGAGGCCCTCGACCACGGTAAGGATTTCTTTGCCGACAAGCCGCCGTTCACCACCCAGGCACAGGTTGATCAGGCCCGGAAGAAAGTTGCCCAGACCGGTCGCAAGTGGTTTGTCTACTACAGCGAGCGCTTGCATGTAGAATCTGCCGTCTACGCCGAAAGGTTGCTCAACGAGGGAGCAATCGGCAACATCGTCTCCATCCGCGGATGGGGCCCTCACCGGCTTGCCGCCCCCACTCGACCGGCTTGGTTTTTTGAGAAAGAGAAATACGGTGGCATCCTCGTGGATATAGGGAGTCATCAGCTGGAGCAAATCCTGCAGTTCAGCGGCTCTGAGGATGCGGAACTGGTTTCAAGCAGGGTGGGGAATCTCTACCATCCAGAGTATCCCGGTCTTGAGGATTTCGGGGATGCCTGCTTTACCGCAAGCAACGGAATCCCCTGCTACTTCTGTCTTGACTGGTTTACCCCCGATGGTCTGGGTACCTGGGGTGATGGACGCATCTTCATCGTCGGGACGAAAGGGTATATTGAACTGCGCAAATATATCGATGTTGCAGCCTCCAAAGAGGGTGATCATGTGATTCTCGTCAATGAGAAGGGGGAGCAGCATTTCCGTGTCGGGGGTAAGGTGGGATTTCCATATTTCGGCCGCTTGATCCGGGATGTGCTCGATCGTACCGAGACGGCGATGAAGCAAGAGCATACGTTCCGGGCCATCGAGCTTGCCATTGAAGCACAGACAAAGGCAGTACGCATCAGATGAGTATACGCTATGCATTGATAGGCTGTGGGCGTATTGCGCCCAACCACCTTCCTTCAGCCCTGGCTTGTGGTATGGATGTTGTAGCATTGTGTGATACCAATCCTGCAGCGATTGATGTTCTCTTGGAAGGCTTGAACCTTCCTTGTTTGCATGTGAACAGGTATTCAGACTATCGAACGATGCTCGATAGTGAATCGTTGGACATGGTTGCCATTGCCACCGACAGTGCCAGTCATGCAGAAATAGCCAAATACTGCCTCGCTCAAGGAGTGGCGGTGCTGGTTGAAAAACCCATGGCGCTCAGCCTTTCGGATGCCGATGAGATGCTTGCACTCTCCCAAGAACATGGCGTGCCGCTCGGCGTTTGCCAGCAGAATAGGTTCAATGATGCAAGCTTGTTGGTCAAAAAGGCCTTGGACAGCGGGGGATTCGGCAAGCTCAGCCATGTTTCCGTGCAGGTGCGATGGTGGCGTGATGCAGCCTATTACGCACAGGACAGCTGGAGGGGCACCTGGGAGAAGGATGGCGGTGCATTGATGAATCAGTGCATCCACGGCCTTGACTTGATGCGTTGGTTTGGAGGATCGGAAATCTCCACCGTCAGTGCAACGCTTGCCAATCGTTGTCACCCGTATCTCGAGGTGGAGGACGTCGGCATTGGGTTTGTTCAGTTCACCAATGGGGCAATCGGGAGCTTTGAAGGTACTACGAACCTCTATAAGAAGAATCTGGAAGAGCGGATCACCCTCATTGGGGAGAAGGGCACCGTCGTACTAGGCGGTGAATGCGCTCAGGAAATCGAAGTGTGGGAGTTCAGCGATCCGGCAATCCAAGCTCTTCGTAATGAGATCGATCATTCAGTCCAGAGTTCGGTGTATGGCTCGAGCCACAGCAGGGTGTATGCCGATTTCAAACGTGCTTTGCTGACGAGCGTCCAACCGACGGTGGATGGTCGATGCGGACGTGATGCCTTGGAATTGGTGCTGGCAGCCTACAAGAGCCATGTGGACAAAGCTTCGGTTTCACTGCCTCTCTATGACTTTGGCACCCTGTCGATGCATCTCTGACCGCTTGCCTTCCTGTTCCTCGGGAGACTGCAATATCCTGGGCAGCGAGGCATGGGCATTGCGTTCGGGATCTGATTGCCGTAACAGCAGCTGTGATTGATGATTCACATCCTTTCTGAATTCGGTTGGATTCATATTGCAGTACTTGTGGAAGACACGGTTGAACTGACTGAATGAGGAGAACCCGCATCGCGAGCAGATATCCCTGATCGAGGTATTGCTGTACAGCAGCAGGTTCTGTGCATTGCGCACCCGTACCAGTTGCAGGTAGGTGATGTAGGTGGTTCCCGTCACTTCCTTGAATTGCCGGGAGAGGTAGAAGGGGCTGATGGAGAACTTGAGGGCGATCTCAGCAAGCGGAAGGTCCTCCTCGAAATGGGAGTGCATGTAGCTGGTGATCTCGTAGATTTTCTGGGTGATCGAATCGACAATCTCCTGCTTTGCATAGCGATTGGCCTTCCGGTTGGTGGCAATGATCCAGAGTATTTTCTGGAATGTATGGTGGATCATCAAATCCGACCCTGGAATACTGCTGGTTCCCATCAGGTAAATCTCATTGAACAGCTTGATGATGCTTTGCAGTATCGCAGGCTCGAAACGATAAATGGGGACCTTCTCGTCGAAGAGGGAAAGGAGGCGCTCTGTCTGCCGTTCAAAGCCTGAAGGCAGGGGAAACTGAAAAGCGATGATCAATCGGGATTTAGGATTCTCATGCTCAGGATAGAGGCTTTTATGCAGGCACATCGGCTTGAGCAGGACAATGTCGCCACGCTGCAACGAAAAATATTCGCCTTCAATGATGTGTGTCGCCGCATCGTCGATCAGGACATACACCTCATAGTAGGTGTGAAAGTGTTGGAATTCCATATTCAAATGGCGCTTCTGGTAATCGAAGACATAGAAGACAGGATCGTCAGCATGGTTGACCTTAATTACCAAGGTCTCATTGAAAAGCAGGTCCAGTTTTTCGTACTTCATACTCCCATCCTAGCTCAGAACGCATGAAATGCAAGCTTGAATATGTATTACAGCAAAAAATACGTGGTTCTTGCAATAATCCAAGCATATACTTGCGTATGTGGGAGGAGTCATCCATGCAATACCTTAGCTATGCATTACAACAAGAGCACATCATCAACCGGTTTCTCGTCAGTGAAACTCATGTACAACCTGTGAAAGGTGAAGCTGTAATCATTCAGAAGGAGGCCAATGTCTGGGAGGGATCGGTGGGAGCGGCATCCCATGTCAATCCCGTTCGGGAGACCTTCGTAAAGCAGCGCAGGGAGGCAATTGAGCCCTATCCAACGTTCACCGAGAAGGTGGTTGGAGGCTCGGTTCTCTATGGAGGCAAAGAGCTGGAGCTTTCTGCACGCTTCCCCTTCAATGACCCGGTACTCTCACTCTCCGGCTTCTATCCAAATCCCACTTGGATCAGTGCAACAGCAATTACTTTTCTCGATGCAATGAAGCCTATGGATCTTGGGTGTGAACTCTCCGTGTGTGGAGGGGCGAGGATATGGGTGAATCAACAGCTGATAGCCACGTTTACCCCGCATGTCAGGAATCAGATGCAGCAAAAGCATATCACCCTCCCGCTGCGCCAGGGAGAAAACGAGGTGGTGGTGTTTTGGGATGAGTTTGCTGAGCGTGACAGCGACTGCAACTTCTCTCTCACCCTCGATTCGAAGGGAGAAGGCCTTGTACAGAAGCTTCCCATCGGTGAGCGCGATGCCGCCCTGGTGCTGGCGGTCGAGGAAGCTTTGGGAAACCTTAGTTGCAAGAGCAACCATGTGCGCACAGGTGAAGTTGAGTTGTTCTGTCCAAATCCCTATGAAAACCAGAATCTTGAGATCCACCTTGCAGGGGCCACCGAGGAAAACTTCATGGTTGGCGATCTCTACGAGACTACGGCTGTCTTTCTTCCCTCAAAGAGCACCTGCTCACTCGGTCCGTGCGAGCAGCTTCCCATCGGATACCTGCAGTTCAAGGCCACTGTCCGGGTGCAGGGGATGAGCATGGCTTATCACCTGGCTTTTGAGAATTTTCCCCTCTCCCTGGTTCCCCAAGCCAAACCAACCATGGATGAACGCAAGCAGCAGGCCTTCGAAGTGCTCGCACGATACGGCGAGCGTAATGCAAACCGGGCGGTGGCAATCCTGCATGCAGGTGGACCTCAGGATGAGTTTGAACATATCCTGCGACGCCAGATCACCTTCATCAACAAGCGAAGCGACTGCAGCGACTTCTATCTCTCGTATTTCCCTCATATCCTGAGAACCTTTGCCGACCATCCCTATGTTACCGTGGATCTGAAGAGTGAGATGAAGCAATGTTTGCTCAATTTCCGGTACTGGCATGACGAGAGAGGGGACGATGCCATGTGGTTCTACAGTGAGAACCATGCCCTCATGTTTCATGTCTGCCAGTTGCTTGCAGGCGAGCTCTACCCGGACGAGATCTTCACCAACAGCGGCATGACAGGAGTCCAGATGCAGCAAAAGGCCATCGGCCTGCTGCGTCCTTGGTTTGAGACCTTTTTTGCCATCGGCTTTACTGAATGGAACAGTCCTCCCTACCTGCCCATCGATGCACTGGGTTTTGCAAGCCTGTATGCACAGACAAGCAACCAAGAGATGAAGGCCCTTGCCAAGAAGGCGATGGACAGCATCTATTACATTCTTGCCGTCTACTCTCTCGATGGAATCTTCAGTACCACCGCAGGCCGCACCTACCCCAAGGAGCTGTTCGGCAACAACTCCAACTGCCCGTCCTTCATCAATTGGATCGGCTACGGCATCGGCAATACCAGCCACGCAGGCAAGGGCGTAACCGCTCTCTGCTTCTCCGACTACCAGGCACCACTGAAGTACCGGCAGTTCTGCCAGGTTCCCCAAGGCAAGGCATTGGTCAGCCAATCGACGCACGGCTACAACGGGCACGCCGATGTCTATGCCTGCAAGACTTCCTGCTCACTGCTCAGCAGTGCCAATAATTTTCGGGTTGGAGAACGGGGTTTCCAGGAAAACCCCATCCACTTGATTTTCTCCGCCACCGAGCAGGTGTGGGTCAACCATCCGGGCGAGCACAACCTCTTCGGCCATGCCAGGCCCTCCTACTGGGCTGGAAACGGGACGTTGCCTCGGGTGAACCAGTATGAGAACTTCGCCTCTATCGTCTTCAACACCAAGGCTGACCATCCGGTTGATTTCACCCATGTATACCTGCCGACCATGGAGTTCGCAGCCTTTGAGCAGAGAGGCAATTGGCTCTTTGCCGAAGCACACAATGGCGGGTATGTTGCTTTGTACTGCAGTGAGAAGCTTGAGCGGGTACTCTACGGGCCGAACAAGGACCGGGAGTTCATTGCACAGGGCAGGAAGGCTGTCTATCTGCTCAGGGTGGGCTCAAAACATGGCTATGGCAGCCTTGAATCCTTCATGCAGGCGATGCAAAACACCCCCATGAATGCAACAGCAGAAACGTATGTTTTCGAGGATGCGGCCTTGGGACGCTTGGAGGGAGGATGGGGTGTTTCCCTGCAGGTTCAAGGACAGCCGGTCAAGTACAATGGTTTTGACCCGGTTGGAACGAATCTGTGGCAAAGTGAGCGATAAAACGCAAGATATGCACACTAAAAACGATTTATTGGGCAATAAAGTTGTAGTTTATCATCTGATGCTCTTTATACTGAATATGAGAGCATAGCTCTCCGATCCGGCTTATTTTCTCATACGTAGGAGGTATGATATGAAGAAAGTATCGACGATTCTCTTGATGGCTCTTCTGCTTTCCAGCATGGTTTTTGCTGCTGGAACAAAAGAGGCTGCGAGTACCGGTCCACAGGTGTTGAAGGTGATGCTCAGCGAAGAACCTTCAAGTGAGGATGCCCTGCTCAATACCATGAAGCAGTGGGCCGCTGAGACAGGGAACACCTTGGATGTCATGGTTATTCCCTATGAAGACCAATTGACCAAGTTCCCCTTGATGGCACGCAACAACGACCTGCCCGACCTGCTCACCACTACCCGGCTCTCACGTCTCTATCCGGATGAGTTCCTTGATATGGCAGAGTATTTCGATATGTCCATCTTTGAGCCTATGGCCGTTGAGATCATCGTTCAGGACTATAAGTCATCCAAGAAGTCCATTCTGCCGCAGCAGTTCACGATTACCAATGTGTACTACAACAAGGATGCTTTCGCTCGTGCAGGTATTACCGCCCCTACGATTGAGAAGCCTTGGACCCTTGATGAGCTGGAGAAGAATGCAATCCTGCTCAAGGAGAAGGGTGGTGTCAAATACGGAATGGCAATGGATGCCTCCCGTGCACGCTATGACAACCTGATGTATGCCAACGGCGGATCGATGGTTGAAAAAGACGGGGCCGGCTTCGATGTCGCCATCAACAGTCCCCAGAATATCGCCACCTTGCAAAAGTTCATCGACTGGAACAACAAGTTCATGCCCAAGGCCATCTGGGCCGGCGGTACGACAGACAACCCGGCCGACTACTTCAAGAACGGCGACGTAGGCATCTACTTCAGCGGAAGCTGGAACTACAACTCCTTCTACAACCAGATCAAGAACTTCAAATGGGGTGTCATGCCCTCTCCGGTGGGAAAGAGTGCAAGTGCCATTCTCGGTGGCAGCGGTCTTGGCGTACCGGCGAAAGCAAAGAACAAGGATTTGGCGATTTCCTTCCTCAAGTGGTTCTACACCAAGGAGAATTTTCAGCAGTACCTCAATCGTGACAAGGGTCTCTCATCCTTGGTCGGTGTGACGTATTCTCCTTCGGATGCACAGGTTGCCGAGGACTACAAAGTATTGCAGAGTGAAGTCGGCAAGGTCACCTACGCATTCAGCGTCGATGAGAGTTCCATGTGGAGAAACTTCTACGACAATGAGTACCGTGATGCCCTGAAACAGGCGGTAAACGGCGATCTCACCGCCGCGAAGGCTCTCAATGATTTTGCAGCCCTGCTTTCCAAGAAGTCAGGCTGGGATCTCAAGTATTGACATCTCTGTCCGGGTTGCCTGCCTGGCAGCCCGGACATGGTTGCAAGAAACAAGGTATGGTATGAAGACACGATATGTAAAACGGCACGTACGAGCCTTCTGGTTGTTCGTTGCCCCCTGTCTGCTGCTCTTTTCCACCTTTTTCCTCATCCCGCTGGGGTTGAGTGTTGGTTTTTCGTTCACCAACTATGATGGCTGGAAAGTGATGAACTTCATCGGATTGGCGAATTACAAGGAGTTGTTTGCCGACACTAAATTTTATCAATCGCTTGGCAGAACGTTTACCTATACCCTGTTCAGTCTTCCTTTCAAGGTTATCATACCGTTGCTCATCGCCAGCCTGGTTACTTCAAAGCGTGTTGCGATCAAGGGCTTGGCAAGGACATTGACCTATATCCCTTCCTTGCTCAGCGCATTGGTGGTCGGTATTACCATAAACTGGATGTTCAGTGCAGAGTATGGTTTGGTGAATTTCGTCATCCAATCACTAGGTGGAACCCCGCTTCAGTGGGCGCTCAATCCCAAGCTTGCAACGTTTGTGATCAGTTTCGCTTCCAACTGGGCCTCCACCGGTTTTTATATGGTCATCTTCATTGGAGGACTCAACAACATTCCTCAGGAGATCTACGAGGCGGCATCCATCGATGGAAGTACCACGAGGCAGACATTCCTGCGCATCACAGTCCCCATGCTCGCTCCCACCACCTTCCTGGCAACCCTGCTCTCAACGGTGAACCTCCTCAAAGAGTACGCCTTGGTGCAAGGTATCACCCAGGGCGGGCCGGGGTTGAATACAACCTTCATCATCCAGTTCATTTTCGACAAAGGGTTCAACCAGATGCAGTATGGCTATGCTTCCGCCATCTCCTTGGTTGTCATGGTTGTTTTTGCATTCATCGCCTATGTGCAGTTCAAATTCAGCAATGGAGGTGACCGATGAGCAAGCCATTGCTACGTGTTTCCAGAAACCTGGGCCCCTCGACAGTGACCCTGCTGGTTTCCCTGGTGATTCTGTTCCCCATTGTCTGGCTGGTCCTCAGCTCATTCAAGGAAACCGGGGAGCTTTTCAGCTATCCCTTGGCGATGCTGCCTTCACGCTTCACCTTCGTGCACTACCGGAAGGTCATCGGAGAAGGATTCTTCGGGTACGTCTTCAACAGTCTCTTCCTCGCAGTAGTGGGAACTGCCATCACCTTGGTCATCAGTGCGATGTGCGGCTACGCACTTGCCATCTATCGACATGAAGTTTCATACACCAACCTTGTGTTCGGCATCTTCCTGCTGGGCACCCTGATCCCCGGCGAGACGTTGACTGTACCGCAAGTGACAGTCATCAGCGAGCTTGGCCTGTACAACAATATCTGGGGCGTGATTCTCCCCGTTGTGACCACGACAACCGGAATATTCATGTTCCGTCAGCACTACCTGTCGATTCCTCTCTCGTTTGTAGAAGCGGCCCGCATCGATGGAAGCAATGAGGCTCAGACCTTCCTCTACGTCATGCTGCCCTTGGGTACTTCCAGTACGGTCACCCTTGCCATCTTCAGTTTCATGTGGCGTTGGAATGATTATATCCTGCCGCTGCTTGTTCTCAGCGACCAGAAGAAGTACACCATCCAGATCGCCATCAAGAACTACATTGGATTCAACGGTGTCGACTGGAGCAGCATCCTTGCAGCCTCGGTTATGTCCATCATCCCGATCATCATCTTGTTCATCATTCTGCAGCGATATATCGTTGGTGGACTTTCGGCTTCAGGGGTGAAAGGGTAAACTGCTGGTATGACAAAACAACAACTCCAATTATTTGTTCAGGGGCCGCTTCAGGCACTCAAACAAAGCCGGTATGCACAGCGTATGAATGTGCATGATCTGCAGTATAAAACATGTGCCTATCATGATTGGGACAAGCGCCACGAAAGTGAGTCTTGGCTGCCTTTCGACCAGAGCCGCGGATATGGTGGACATGAGTACCATGCCCTATTCAGGACCCTGCTGAAGATTCCCTCCTCCTGGGTTGGAAGGCATGTTCGGCTGAAGGTGGAAACCGGGGCAAAGGACATCTGGAACTTCAACAACCCCCAGTTTCTGGTCTATCTGAACGACAAGCTTGCCTGTGGCTTGGATGTCCGCCATACCGAAGTCGACCTTCCCCCCACCGAGGAGGTGGAACTGGTTCTCTACTCCTATGTTTCCAGCGAGAAACAGGATGTGTTCTTGGACATCAGCATGTACCTGGCAAACGAGGAGCTTGAGGCCTTCGTCTACGATCTGGATCTAGCCTATGAAACAGCAATGACGGTTGAAACGGGGAGTGAAGCATATCTTGTTCTCTGCAAAGCTTGTATCGAGGCTATCAAAGCAGTGGACTTTTCCAGTCCCGAAGCGTTGCAGAATGTTCCGATGCTCAAACGGGCGAGGGCTGTCCTTTCTGAAGTTCTTGCTTCTCTCCCATCACCTTCCGTGTCCAAGGTGGCTGTTGTAGGACACAGCCATATCGACATGGCATGGCTGTGGACAGTCGACCAAACCCGGGAGAAGGGGATACGCAGTTATGCCACCGTCCTCTCGCTGATGGAGCAGTATCCCGACTATATATTCAGCTCCAGCCAGATGCAGTTGCTTGCCTTCATCAAGGCTGACATGCCCTCGCTGTATGAACGTATCAAGGCCAGGATTGCTGAGGGCAGATGGGAAGTGGAAGGGGGGATGTGGGTCGAAAGTGATACCATACTCACCAGCGGGGAGTCGCTTGCCCGTCAGTTCTACTGGGGCAAGCGATGGATGAAGGATGAGTACGGCAAGGACAGTGTCGTGCTCTGGCTTCCCGACTGTTTCGGCTTTCCTGCGACCCTGCCTCAAATCATGAAAGGTGCGGGCATCTCCTACTTTGTCACCACCAAGCTCGGTTGGAATGAGACCAACCGATTCCCCCACGACGTCTTTGCCTGGCAAGGCTTGGACGGCAGCCGGATATTCAGTTATTTGGTCAGCACAACCGACTATGAAAGCCTTGCCTCCTATCCGAAGAAGACCAGCCACGAGACAACCTACAACGGGGTGCTCACGCCTAGTCAGATTCTCGGCACCCGTCAGCGGTTCCAGGACAAGAACCTTTGTTTCTCCAACCTCCATCTCTACGGCTACGGTGATGGTGGAGGCGGCCCGACCAAGCAGATGCTTGAGAACCACCACAGAATGAAGGCGGGCATCCCCGGCCTTCCCAAGACGTACAGCAGTACAGTCCGGGATTTCTTGGACAAGGCCAAGGATGATGTGCAATCACCTCCCGTCTGGGAAGGAGAGCTGTACCTCGAGTACCACCGGGGCACCTATACAACCATGGCTGAAGTCAAGCGGCTCAACCGCCTGTGCGAACAAAAGGCCTTTGCCTCGGAGTTTTTCTGCTCTCTCGCTTGGGCTTTGGATGCGAAACAGCTGTATCCTCACCAGAGTTTCGAACAGGCTTGGAAGATGCTCGCCCTCAACCAATTCCACGACATCCTTCCCGGTTCCTCCATCAAGGAAGTCTATGAGACAGCCATACCCCAGCTCCAGCAGGTCGCAGACACCTTCGATGAAGCAGCTGACCGGGCCCGCTCATTCCTGGCTTCCAACATAGCCAAGACAGCCGAGGATGTAGTTGTTTTCAATACGTTGGATTTCGAGCGCAGTGATGTATGCTGTGTTGAAGCAGCTGCCTTGTGCAGCATCCATGACGAGACAGGCAGACGGCTTCCTTCCTATAAGCAAGGTTCGAAGCTTCATTTCATTGCCTGCAACGTGCCGTCCAAGGGGTGGAAGCGGTATCGATTGGGAAATCAGCAAAGCCAATCCGCTTTGCTGTTTTCGTGGGATGAGCCAAAGCTTGAAACACCTTGCTATGAGGTGGTTTTTGCCGCCGATGGTTCGCTTGCAAGGCTGTATGACAAGATGCAGCAGCGCGAAGTGCTTTCCGAGGGAGAGCGGGGCAATGTATTCAGCCTTGCCGTCGATTTACCCAAGGAGTACGATGCGTGGAACATCGGCAAGCAGGGTGCTGTAATGCAGTATGCCTTGGACAGTGAGGTACACTACCGCGTGCTTTCCTGTTCGGAGCTCGGTATAACCCTTGAAGCAACATGGAAATGGCTCAAGTCGACGTATTGCCAGCAGATTACCTTCCATGCCCACAGCAAGCGTATTGATTTCAATCTCCATGTAGATTGGCATGAGGACCACCTGATGCTACGCACCTCTTTTGCTGTCGATGTCCGATCACCCAGGGCCTCCTATGACATTGCCTACGGGGTGTGTGAACGGACCACTCATGCCAACACCAGTTGGGACGAGGTGCAGTTCGAGGTGCCGGCGCACAAGTGGGTGGACCTCAGTGAGAAAACCCATGGGGTGGCCCTGCTCAGCCGCCAGTCGTATGGGTACTCGGCCAAGGGCAATATGCTGACGCTTTCATTGCTGCGCGCCCCTGCCTATCCCAACCCAACAGCCGATAGGGGCACTCATGACTTCTGCTACGCTCTTTTGCCCCATGAGGGCGGCTATGAACAAGGCAAGGTGATCGAGGAAGGGTATGCCCTTCACCAAAGCCTGGTCGCCGAGCGTTCAGAACAGTCAACCGGCTTGGTTGCCGGTCAATTCTCCTTGGCCAAGGTGGATCCAGCGGGGGTGGTGATCGAGACCATAAAGAAGTGTGAAGAGCGGCCGTCGCTCATCCTGCGTTTGATCAGCATGGCAGGCAGGGATGGGAGATTCACGCTTCATTTCCCGCTTGCCGTCAAACAGGCATGGGTTTGCAATCTGATCGAACAGCGATTGGAACAACTGCCCGTCACGGCTCAGGCTGTAAAGATAGCAATGAAGGGACATGAGATTGTGAGTGTGGAACTTGTCTTGAATGATGAATGAGGAGATGTCATGCGAGAAGTGGATGAGACGTTGAATAAGTTGGTTGCCGGGTTTTTGCCGGTGCTCTATGCACCTGATGATCCTGACTATGCCTCCCATACATTGGCGGGTGCAATTGATGATGCACATCGCAAGCTCTACCAATTTTGGGAGTGGCCGCATGGGGTCGGGCTTTTCGGACTATGGAAGTTGTTCGAGAAGACCAAGGAGAAGCGTTATCTGGATATCCTGACGCAGTACTACGACCAGCGCATCGAGCAGGGCCTGCCGGGCAAGAACGTCAATACAATGGCTCCCATCCTCGCTCTCTCCTTTCTTGCCGAATACACGAACAAGCAAGTGTATAGGGATATCGCCGTCGAATGGGTCGAATGGGTGATGGAAGGCGGTCTGGACCGGACGGAGGAAGGTGGATTCCAGCACCGCACCACCGATGATGAGAATCCCGGTGAGTTGTGGGACGATACCTTGATGATGACCGTCCTCGCAGTTGCAAATGTGGGTCGGATCCTTGGAAGACAAGAGTACATCGATGAGGCCGTCTACCAATTTTTGCTGCATATCGAGTATTTATGTGATGTGAAGAGCGGGCTTTGGTACCACGGGTGGACGTTTGAAGGAAAACATCACTTCAGCGAGGCTTTCTGGGGTAGGGGCAACTGCTGGGTGACTATTGCAATTCCAGTGTTGCTGGAGATGGTGGATGTCCCTGCCTCAGTCAGTCGTTACCTGAAGACTGTCTTGGTGCGCCAGATCAAAGCCCTCTCTGCATTGCAGGATGAGAGCGGGATGTGGCATACCGTGTTGGACGACCCGACCAGCTACTTGGAGAGCAGCGCAACCTGCGGTTTCGGATACGGAATCCTCAAGGCGATGAACATGGGGTTGCTGGACCGATCATACTGTGCAATCTCGGACAAGGCTTTGCAAGCACTGCTTGCTGTTGTGGACGAGAACGGAGTGGTTCAGCAGGTCTCATACGGGACCCCGATGGGACGGGCGAGCAAGGATTTCTACAAGGAAATACCGCTCAGGCCGATGCCCTACGGACAAGCACTTGCAATGTTGTTCCTGATGGAAATGCAAGGGTGATTTACCCTTGCAAACCGGGTGAATGCCCTGTATCGTCATTCTATGGAACAATGGGATAAACGATTGTTGTTCAGGCAGGATTTCTCGATCACCGTCAACAATGACAGAAGCCCGCTGTTCTATGTGTTTGACTATGGGGTGCGTTCCGATTCCATGAATATGGAGTTCCAGCACTTCCATGACTTCTATGAGCTCTTTTTCTTGGTCGACGACCATGCCAGCCATATCATAGAAGGGGAGTACTTCAGCCTGCAGCGGTATGACCTGGTCCTGCTCAAGCCTTCATGCCTGCATATGACCATGTATCCGAAAGGTGAGAATCCTAAGGCACGGCTCATCGTGGCCTTTCGCATTCCTTTTGAGATGCCGGGTTTGGAGCGTCAGCTCAAGCGGTTGTTCACCATCTTTGAACAGCAACCCCCGATCTTTCGGTTCCCCTTGGAGATCCAGATGAAGATTGTGGACTTGTTCAATGCCATATACATTCTGGGTAATGAGCTGAGGGTCGGGTATGAGTTGATGATTCACAACAAGTTTCTTGAATTGTTGTGGTTGCTTTGCGTCAATCGAAAGGCAAATACCTATACCAAGCAAGAGATTACCGATTCAATCACGCAGAAAATCTACGAGGTGACCAGCTATCTGCACACCCATTTCTCCGAGGAGCTGCGATTACAGCATGTTGCTGACTATTTCACAGTCAGTTCGTTTTATCTGTCCCACCAGTTCAAGCGGGTTACAGGACTGAATTTTGTAAGCTATCTGCAGCAGATCAGGGTGAAGAATGCACAGCAGCTGCTTCTTTACACTTCTTTGAAAATAAAGGACATCTGCGAGCAGTGTGGATTCTCCTCGTTCAGTCAATTCAACCGGGTGTTTTCCAAGTTCTGCAGCGTGACGCCATCTGAATTCCGCAGGAACAGCGATCACCGTTCCGAAAAGTTGCTTCGTTCCCTGGACCCCGAACGCAATACCGATGCAACGCCTTCGAAGGCGTTGCAGAGCGAGGACGAGTATCGGGCGGTAAAGAAGAAGGAGCTGCTCACTACAGAGACGGTACGGTGACGCAGCCGTCGGGAAGCAGGATGATCGAAGGCTTCTCGATCCCTTTTGCTTTTGCTTCTGCAATCGCACCATCCAAGGCTGCCTGCAGGTCTGACACCGGCTCAAGAAAAAGCGAGGCAACCTGACAGTCGGTCAATTTGGTATATGCCAAGACCTTCATGCGTTTGCAGACCGATGCCATTTTTGCTGCCTTGTGATAACCAAGCTTGTAAGTCTTTTCGATTACTTGCAAGGCCTGGTCAGGAGAGCTGCAGGAGCCCAGCAGGTCGGCGAACTCTTGGTCTCCTATTCCTTCCCTGCACGCAGAGACCAGAATCAGCGTGCCTCCGTCCTTGACGGCAAGAGCGCCGTTGTCAATGGCCTTCTGAGACTGATAGAGATTGATATCCATCGGGAACTTGGCGATTGAGACCACGATGTCGGCCTTTCGGGAAATCGGTACGCAGAATACCCGCCTTGCGATGGCCACCGCTTTCATAAAGCTTTCGACGATGTCTCCCCCGGTTGCAGCAACGACGTTCTGCTCCTTGTCCAAGACGGTCATCAGCGAGAAAACGGGAGCCTTGATGTGACTGAGTGCATCCATCATATCCTCGTGGACCGGATTGCCTTCGAGCGCCAAGGAGCGGGCGGCATCATTGACTGCGAGTTTGTGGTTCGCCACGATGGTCTCGTAGCCGGCTATGCCTGGGAGGAAGGCTTTCCGTCCCCCGGTGAACCCTGCAAAGTAGTGGGGTTCGACACTTCCGGTCACTACGATGCGGTCATAGGCAAAGAGCAGCTTGTTCAGCAGGATCGGGGTTCCATTGCGTGTCACCCCGATTCTTGCCAGGCTCTTCTCATCCTTTGCTTCGTGGCTGACCAATCTGGGTGAAAGCCGCTCTTTGTAAGGGCCGAGCAGTTGATCAAGCTCATCCTCCTTCACTGGACGGTGGGCTCCGGTTGCAACCAGAAGCATCAGATTGGCATCACTGATGCCTGCCTTCTCGAAACAGGGCAGCAAAGCACTGAGCATGGAACGGGTGGGTGTGGGGCGGGTGGCATCGTTGATGATTACAAGAACGCTTGATGCACCTTCCAGGAAGGTATCCATCGTGTCCCCCAGCTCTTGGAGCAATGCCTCTTGGGCGCCAAGGGAGGGAATTGCATTGGGCTCGTAGATGCCGAGCAAGAGTTCATCGTCGATGCTCAGCAGTACCTGCTCGTTCTTGTTGTACGGGATGCTCACCTGCATGGTTCACTCCTTGTCCCGCTCCCAAGCCTTCTCCATTGCTTGGATGAGGGGAAGCTTCTTGCCTGAGAGGAACCGCACCATTGCACCTCCTGCAGTGCAGACATAGGAGTAATCCTCAAGATTGGTGAACTTGGTGGCTGCTGTGATGGTGTCGCCGCCGCCGATGACGGTGTAGCCTTTGCATGATGCGATTGCTCTCCAAATCTCTTTGGTTGCTTTCTCCCACCTGCTGTCCTCGTAGACGCCGGCCGGTCCGTTTACAAAGACCGAACCCGCCTTGGCGATTTCAGCCTTGTACAGCTCGATGGTCTTCTCGCCAAGATCGGGGAACAGGTTTGTCTGCAAATCCGCACTGACCGCAATGCTCGATACATCAGCCTCAGTGCGTTTGCCGTCCACTTCGTATGCAAGGTCGATGGGGGTGACGAAACGGTCGGGCCACATGGTGACTAGTTCCCGTGCTTCGTCGATGAAGTGTGTCAGATCGCGGTCTTGCAGAAAGGCCCTGGTTTTCTGCCCAAGTTCCTTGTCCTGTGCAAGCAGCATGACCAAGGCCGTGATGCCGCCGCAAAGGATTTTGTCTGCGGTGTTGTTTGCCAGCACATGCTTCATCATGCCAAAGGCATCGCTGATCTTCCCGCCACCCAATACAAAGACGCAGGGGTGGATGGGATGAGATGCCACATTGGAGAGGGCGGTGTATTCGGCCACCAGCTGCCTGCCGCCTGCGGTAGGCAGCACTTCCTGGAATGCAACCATGGAAGGGCTGCTTCGATGGGCGGCGGCAAAGGCGTCGTTGACATAGAGGTCGAAGAGGGGGGCGAGGGAACGCACCAGCCAGGTGTGCTGCATCTCTTGGGGTGTCAGCTTCACTTCCTTCTCGAAGGCTGTGATCTCTTCACTCAGATACCGAAGGTTTCCCAAAAGCACAGCCTCTCCTTCCTTCAACGCCTTTACCGCCGCGATTGCCGCCGGACCGCAGACATCATCAAGGTATGAGACCGTTTTGCCGGTCAAACGGGTGAGGATGGATGCATGTTCGCTCAGGCTGATCAGGTTCTGGTAGTCCAAGCTATCACCTTGGTGGGCGATGATGGCCACCTTGGCCCCTCCCTCAAGCAAATGCGTGAGGGTGGGCTCTGCCTTCTCAAGGCGGTTGGTGTTGACAATTTTCTTGGTTGCCTGATCGATGGGGCTGTTGATGTCAGGGCGGAACAGTACGAATTTTCCCTTGAGATCAAGATCATCGAGGCTTCTCATGCGAACCGTTGTTACTTCTTCCATGTTCCAATCCCCAAATAGGTGTTGGTTGCCTCGGTCCCGCTTTTGCGGTCCTTTTGCATTTGCATGGCAGCGCGTATGGCATCGATGTTCTCAGGGATCACCACCGACTCCTGGGGGATGTTGATGGCGAACATCAAGTCCCTGCCGCTCTTTACCACCGAGTCCCTCCACAGGGCGATCTCATACATGTCCCCGCGGGGATTGCCGAGGTCGCGGGCATACCGAAAGAGGCTTGCATTGCCCAAGAAGCCTTCGTCGATGGAGACCACCCGAATTCTTGGGTGCTTCTCGAATATGGCGATGGCTTGGTCAACCGAGATGTCCTTTTTGGGAGTCATGACCACGGTGATGATATGCCCATGGGTCACCGGGGTGTGCACGAGGATGCCGGTAGCCTGGACATGGGGCATGATGGTCATCAAGTCGACGGCCTGATGGCTGGGAGCCTTGTCGATTTGCAGGGCGTTGGTCAGGCCGCGGTGGTAATCACCGGGGTCGGCTACACGGCGGATGATCGTGATGGCTACTTTCTCCACCCCGACTTCACGGTCGATGCAGTCTACTGCACGAATGAGACCGGTGGTATTGCAGCTGGTGAGCTTCAAGTAGTCGACACCCAAGCCCTGTTCGTAGTTGGCATAGCCGTGGAAGAAGACATCGGCGATTGCGTTCTTCTCCCCGCCTTGGAAAATGGCCTTCTTGCCGTACTTCTTGTAGATTTCCTTGTTCTTCAGGCCAACGCCGGCACTGGTGGCGTCGAGCATGATGTCAACCTGCTTCACCAGGTCCTCAAGCGTACCGCTGATGGGAATCCCGACCGCCTCAAGGGCTGCAGTGTTGTCCGGTGCGGCTGTGTAGAACTTGTAGGGCATGCCTTTTTCCTTGAGGGCCCGTACGCTGAGCGTTGGCGCCACATCGGCAACCCCGACCAGTTCCATATCACCCTGCAGGGCGACTCCATCAGCAAGACGCTGTCCAATTACTCCGTATCCGGCTACGCCGACCTTGATTTTGTTCAT
>NZ_DJGW01000040.1:23595-28237 GCF_002432845.1 Sphaerochaeta sp. UBA5836 | reverse complement strand
ATCGTCTACGGACGTTCGGATATTGCAGTTGGGTGCTTCCTTTCGGAGGCACCCGATATTTTAGTCCTGCCTGAACGGGTGCAGCGGTCCTTGGAACCTCACCTGGATCCTGCTTTTCACCAGGATTCCTTCCTCGGTGTAATCAATGCTTTCGACTTGGCCGTATCGGTGGATGTGGGCTACAAGGTCGTGCCTTGAATTGGGAAGCAAATAGGTGGTGGTGGGGCACAGCTCGTGCAGTGTGATGCCGATTTGATTCATCAATGCATCGAGGCCGGCTCCCGTCTTGATCGACGTCTCCAACACCGGACTGTACAGTGACTTGAGCCGTGAGACGGCAAAAGCATCCTCAACCTTGTCCATCTTGTTTGCAAGCACGATGGCCGGCTTGTCGGTGCAACCCAACTCCTCCAAGACTTGTACGGTGGTGGTGTAGCATGCGATCATATCGGGATGGGATGCATCGCAGACGATGATTAAAAAATCAGCATACTTCGCTTCCTCAAGGGTGCTCTTGAATGCATCCACGAGATTGTGCGGCAAATCGCTGATGAAGCCTACCGTATCGGAGAGCAGGATCTCCTCCCCGCCTGGGAGTTTGACCATCCGGGTTGTCGGATCGAGGGTTGCAAAGAGCTTGTCCTCAACCAGCACATCTGCGTTGGTAAGGGCGTTGAGCAACGAGGACTTCCCGCTGTTGGTGTAGCCGACGATGGCCCCGGTTGGGATGTTGCCGTTCAGCCGTTGGTTGCGCTGGATGTTGCGCTGCTGCACCACCTTCTCCAGTTGTTGCTTCAGATTTACGACCCGGTCCTGGATCTGTCTTCGGTCGAGCTCGAGCTGCGTCTCCCCCTCGCCTTTGGTTCCCTTGACGCCTCCCTGCTGACGGTTGAGGTTCGTCCATCGGCGGGTGAGCCGGGGCAGAGAGTATTCAAGACGGGCGAGTTCCACTTGCAACGCGGCTTCCTTGGTGGCGGCACGGTCGGCGAAAATCTGCAGGATTACCTCATCGCGGTCGATGACGCATGTCTCCATCTCTTTTTCCAGGTTGCGCTGTACACGAGGATTGATGCCTTGGTCGAAAATGACAACGTCGATTTCCAGTTCTTCCACCAAGAGCTTGATGGCTGCCACCTTGCCGCTGCCGATGAGCGTTGCACTATTGGTTTGGCGCAACGGGATGAACTCTGTCCTTACCGTGAGGGCTCCCATGGTGGAGACAAGTGCCTTGAGTTCTTCGGCTCTTCGCTTTGAGCTTTGGTCTGATTCTGTTGGAGGAACAAGGATGAGCAAGAGAGCTCTTTGGTTTTCATCCTTGATTTCGTAGACACGCTTGCCTTTGGAAACAGGCTCTTCGGAGCCGATATACTGTTCAATACCCATTGCTGATGACTATAGGGCTGGTTAACGTGCAAGTCAATATGTGCTACACTGCCCCTGCTGGCTCCAAAGAGCCGAGAATGAGGTAAATAATGGGTTTAAATTGCGGCATAGTAGGGCTTCCCAATGTTGGCAAGTCGACGTTTTTCTCAGCCTTGACGGCAGCACCTGCTGAAGTTGCGAACTATCCTTTTTGTACAATCGACCCCAATGTGGGCATAGTGTCCGTCCCCGATCCCCGCTTGGACAAGATTGTTGCGTTGATTCCTCCCGCCAAAGTTGTCCCGGCCACCTTCGAGTTCGTCGATATCGCCGGCTTGGTTGCAGGAGCAAGCAAGGGAGAGGGCCTGGGCAACCGTTTCTTGGCCTCCATCAGGGAGGTGGGCGTCATCGCCCATGTGGTCAGGTGCTTCGATGACAATGACATCATCCACGTAAACAACAAAATCGATCCCGCCGATGATATCGAGACGATCAACATTGAATTGGCCCTTGCTGATCTGGATACGGTGACCAACAGGTGGGCGAAACAGGCGAAGCTCACCCGCCTGAGCAAGGAGGCGCAGAAAGAGAATGAGAAGGTGCTTCCTGTTCTATCCAGGCTCAAAGAGTGTTTGGAGGATGGAAAATCGGCGCGCTCCTTGAAGCTGGAGGAAGACGAGCTAGCCATGGTCTCTGACCTGCATCTCATCACCCTCAAGCCGGTCATCTATGTCTGCAACGTCGATGAGGACGGCATTGTAGAAGAGAATGAGTATGTAAAGACAGTGAGGGCCATCGCCGAGGCTGAAGGATCTGAAGTGGTGGTCATCTGCGGCAAGATTGAGTCGGAAATCGCTGTGTTGGAGACCGAGGAGGAGAAGCGTGAGTTCCTGGAGGCGGTAGGACTGAAGGAGTCGGGCCTGAACCAGCTCATCCGCAGTGCCTATCATACGCTTGGGATGCGCACCTTCTTTACCGCAGGTTCCGATGAGGACCGGGCGTGGACGTTCCGCGCAGGGTACAAGGCACCCCAGGCTGCCGGAGTCATCCACTCTGACTTTGAGAAAGGCTTCATCAAGGCGGAGGTGTACAACTGTGAGGACCTCTTTCTGTACAAGACCGAGCAGAAAGTCAAGGAAGCAGGAAAGCTCAGGATGGAAGGCAAGGAGTATGTGGTGCAGGATGGGGACATCATGCATTTTCGCTTCAACGTATAAGCATTGCAGCCAAGAGAAAGTATGAAAGGCAGCGGGTTTCCCGCTGCCTTCTTGGCATCCTGAGTACTATCCGGCTCTACTTCCAACTGACTGAGAAGGTTATGGGATCTTCGAGCAGAAGGAAATCGATCAAGGGGAAGCTGAACTCATAGAGGGTGTCGGAGATTTTCCTGCCGTTGGAAAAGCCGGTGATGGAAGTGGGCGTTTTTACCTGCAAGGTGATGACGGACTGCTCGATTGCAGGGGGGCCTTCCTCTCCGAGCATGAAACTGATCATTTCTAGGTAATCAGCTTCACTGAGGCCTTGGTTGTACACCGGGCCGAACGCCTCAAAATTCTCATCGGCCAGAAAGGGGATGACCGGCACAAGCTGCTCATAGTTGTCCATGGAAAGGAAGAATGTCATGCTGTTTTTCTGCATCTTCAAAAGGCTCTGGTTGCTCCCGGCACCCAGATCGGTGATGAGCTGCTGCAGATTGTTGAAGGTAAAGGTCCCTTGGTACGCATTGTCGTTGAGCTTGGTCAGCCTGACATTATCGGTAGTGGAGCTATAATCCAGGGCTCGCTGGAAATCGCTGATGGCCTTGTCCATCAAGGATTCATCCCCCTCGGGAGGGACAAACTCACTGAAATCCTGCAGGACTGCGATGAAGAAATCCTCAACGGTGAAATCAAAAGCAGATTCATGCGTTTCCGTATTGGTAAACGTAAGGCCTTCGGTGATGGTGCAACCGGAAGCTGCAAATAAAAGAGCGAGCAGAAGGACTGCTCGAATGCTATGGTTCACATATTTCACTGGTTTCATTCCTTATCCATACTGTACGGGATTTTTTGTTGCTTCTCAACTAGAAGTTTGCTTGTCTCTCGCCTGTTACAGGAAGAAACGTGAGTTCTCCGACTTCGTTGCACTGGATTGATAGCTCCATCTCTTCCCCGTCAGGATGGGATTTAAGGAAATCATCAAGGGACATGGAGTCCAGCAGGGCAAGCTGCTCAAGCGCGTAGGAGAGCTTGATGACGGGACTTTCCTGATACAGGTGGAAGAATGCAATTCCCTGGTGCAGCTCCATGTACGAGAGCAGAGGCTTCAGATAGCGTTGGTTGCCCAGTTTCTTGAGCAGGCTGGTGACGAAGGCCTCCTGGAGGGCGAATATGTCGAGTTCGGATGCATCCACCTGCGTCTTTTGCAGGTAAAAAGAGAGATAGGAATCGAATAAGGTAAGCAAGGATGAGGGTTTTTGTCCCGTCGCCTCACAAAGCTTGGGCATCCACATACCTGCCTGGCCTTGGGTGAAGAAGAGGTCGCACGCTTTCTTCAGCCGCATTGCTTTCTTCAGGTCCTCTTCGCTGAAGGTGGGGGAGTGAAGAATGGTATACGGGGCTTCGCTCATGCTTGCAATACCGAAGGATGCTGCTTGCTCGCCGACCAAGGTGCCGGGAAGCAGCGAGAGAGGGAAAATGTCGAGGTTGCTGGGTTTAAGCAGCATGGCATAGTCCAGACTTTTGGTGAAGGAGGCCAAACTGTCATGAGGCAGGCCGATGATGAGGTCCAAGCCGAAAGCGATGCCCCGCTGGTTGAGCAACTGGATTTTCTTGGTGAACCGCTCTGCATCGAAGGTGCGGTTCGCTTCTTTCAGGACCGCCTTGTCGATGGACTGCAGGCCTATCTGCAAAGAGCAATCGATTCTGGAAAAAGCATCGGCAAGCGCAGTGTCAAGCAACTCGGCCCTCACTTCAAAGACAAAATGGATGGGAGCCTGCTTTGCTTCAAGCATGGCCAGGATGGCAAGGGTTCGCTTCTTATCCATGTTGAACGTAGGGTCGAGGACATAGACCTCGCCTACCTCATGGTCGATCAGGTACTCAAGTTCGGCTTCAAGCCGTTCGAGGTTGAAGTGACGCACACTTCGCTCTCCCCGCGACTCAAAGCAAAACGAGCAATGGAATGGGCAGCCGCGGGTCATCTCCCACAACACCGAAGCTCCTTGTTTGAGGAACGGGTCGGCCAGCCCGCTGAGAAGCGGACTGGCTAAGAGATCGAGCGTGGGACCGGCTGCCGTACC
>NZ_DJGW01000040.1:2805-23530 GCF_002432845.1 Sphaerochaeta sp. UBA5836 | reverse complement strand
CGTTCACCACCGTCTCCTCGCCCTCGCCGAGAATGAGGAAATCGTAGAGGTCAAGGTCAAATGAATATGGGTTGGCTGTGGCCTCGGGACCGCCGGCAAAAAGGTGAAAGGATGTGGTGTTCTTCTTCAGTGTTTGCGAAAACTGGTCCATCCAACCCCTGTTCCAAAGATATACTGAAAGTCCTACGACATCATTGGCTTGTAGGGAAAGCGATGCGGCCGCTTTTACGGGATCATCGGCGAGTGTAAACGCGTGGTGGATGCACTGCTCTTTTTCCTGCCGGGCAAGAATGGCGCTTTGGATGCACAAAGCCCCGAGGGGGTAGCTGAGATTGCCCTCTTCGAGGCAGCAGGAGATCACGTATATGGTCATGGCTTCGATAGTAGCCGGCATGGCAATCTCTTGCAACCAGGCGACCACTGTGTCTATAGTAAGGTATGAAACGAGCGGTTGTCAGCCTGTTGCTTCTCTGCAGCCTGCCCCTCTTTGCAGCAACACTGAAGATTGACCTTCTGGCGGCACATCCCAATCAGTTGCATCTGGCATGGGAGGCGGTTTCGGGTGCAGACTATTATGATGTCTACTTGGATGGCGCTGCGATGCATCGGGTGCGGTCGACCGGCGTAGTTCTTGGTTCCAATGAGCACCCTTTGGAAAGCCATCGCCGTTACGAAGTCCTTGTCGCCGCACGCAGGTCGGGCAATATCGATGTAGCTGCAGATAAGGCTTGGTACGAGACAGGTGGCTGGGAAGGCCTCTACCGGTGGGTTAATGTGACCGACAAGGACAACAAGGGAAAGTGCAGACAGCTTGAATTCCTGGTTTCCCATACCCCGCCTTATTATTCCATTCAGGCTTTGTATGATCGTCCGTATACGGTTTTTCCCTTGCTGGCCAACGACCGCATCAATGAAGAGATACCATTCGAGGGAGAAAGCGAGCAACAGCAAGCCTACCGGGCCAACGCCGAAGTTTTCAACACAACAAAATTCAAACCTTCTGTTTGGAGCGTTACCTCCGTTGAGTTTGGTATCGACCGCTATCAGGTGGAAGTGAAAACCAAGGTTGGTTCCCTCTCTTTCAAGACCCGGTCGACCTATCGGTTCATCCTTTCCCCTAAAGGGGAAAAAGAACTGCACTTCGAAACAAAGGGCGACGGACTTGCTTCGTGGGGACTGTTCACATCCCCCAATCCCGGGGAGAAAGGGGTGTTTGTCTGTACATGCATTCCCTAGTCCAATTGGAAAGTATGCGTTGACAAAAGCTGAAGGCGGCAGTATATGTGTTAACCTAAGACCTCGGGTCTTCAGGAGAAGAATGCATGGATGATGCCAATACGTTGATCATTGTTGAGTCGCCTACCAAGGCGAAAACAATTACAAAATTCCTTCCTTCCAATTACAAGGTTGTCGCAAGCAAAGGGCATATCAGGGACCTTCCGGAGGACCGGATGGCCATCGATGTCGAGCGTGATTTTGCATGCGACTACGAGGTTGTGGAAGGGAAGGAGTCCTTGATCAAGGAGCTCAAAAGCAGTCTGAAGAAGGCCGACCGGCTTTTATTGGCAACTGATGAGGACCGTGAGGGAGAGAGTATTTCCTGGCATTTGCTTGAAGTGCTCAAGCCGAAAATTCCGTTTAAGCGGATGGTGTTCCACGAGATTACCAAAAGTGCAATCACCAAGGCGCTTGAAGGCGGCAGACCTCTGGATGAGAACTTGGTACAGGCTCAGGAAGGACGGCGCATCGTCGACCGTCTCTATGGCTACACCCTCTCTCCGACGTTATGGAAAAAGCTCTCCAACAAGAAACTTTCCGCCGGGCGTGTGCAATCGGTCGGGCTTCGTTTGACTGTCCAGCGTGAGCGCGAACGACTTATGTTCCAGCAAAGCACCTACTACGATGCCAAGGCGCAATTGCTGGCTGCTCAAAAGCAGGGTTTTGAAGCCAAGTTGACAGCCTATCAGGGTCAACGGTTGGCGAACAGCAAGGATTTTGATTCAGTGACCGGCCACTACAAGGCCAACGATACGGTTCTGAAACTTTCCAAGGAGCAAGCCCTTTCCATTGTGAAGGAACTGAGAAGCGAGCAGTTCACGGTGCAGGACATCCAGAGAAAACCCTTTGTCACCCGACCCAGCATCCCGTTCACCACCAGCACCCTCCAGCAGGATGCGATCAAGAAACTGCACATCAGCGCTTCCGATACGATGCGCATCGCCCAGAAACTCTATGAGAACGGCTTCATCACCTATATGCGTACCGACAGCCCTTCTTTGAGTGCGGAGGGTACCAACGCGGCAAGGCATCTGGTTGACCAGCTCTATGGCAAGGAGTACTTGTCCCCGTCACCCCGCTACTTTGCTGCAAAGAGCGTCGGTGCGCAGGAAGCACATGAAGCGATCAGGCCGGCCGGGGATTCCTTCCTTCAACCCTCCCAGACACATTTGTCCGGCAAGGAGTTGGCCTTGTACGAGCTGATCTGGAAACGCACGCTTGCAAGCCAGATGGCCGAAGCGAAAAAAGCCACCACCACGGTCACCCTTGAGGCCGGCAACGGCACGTTTACCGCAACGGGGACCGAAATAGTATTCCCGGGTTTCCTGAGAGCGTATGTGGAAGGATCGGATGACCCTGATGCCGCCTTGGAAGACAAGGAGACGTTGTTGCCCGCCATGAAGGTCGGTCAAGTATGTCCGCTCGAGAGCCTTGAGGTAGTGGAGCACCAAACCAAGAGTCCTGCACGCTATACCGAAGCTTCCCTTGTACAGGAGCTGGAGAAACGAGGCATTGGACGACCTTCAACCTATGCCACGATCATCAAGACTTTGCTCGACCGTCGATACGTGGTCAAGGAGGGCTCCGCCCTGGCTCCCACCTTCATCGGGTTTGCCGTATGCCAGTTCCTGGAGACCAACTTCTCCCGGTTCGTCGACTATGACTTTACTTCCATGATGGAGGATGGCTTGGACAAGATCGCTTCGGGCGAACTTGATAAGAAATCCTTTCTTTGTTCCTTCTATTGCGGCGACAGCGGCCTGCAGAACCAGAATGTCCTGCAGTTGCAACAGGACAACAAGGTTCTGTCCAAAACGCTGCAACTGCCGCATATCAGCAATGACAACCCCGTCATGATCGGTCCGTACGGCGCCTATGTCATTGACGCCAACGGTGCTTTCATCTCCCTGCCTCCCACCTGGATCCCCGGCAACATCACCGATGAGGATGTAAAGACCCTCCTTGCAAACGGCAAGGAGAAGCAAGAACCGGTAAGCTTGGGAAACGGTGCTGTCAATGGTGGGGCGGTGAAGGTGATGAATGGGAGGTTCGGCCCTTACTGGCAGGAAGGTGACGGCAAGGACGCCAAGCGGGCGAGTATTCCCAAGTGGGTGCAGGATGCCGGCAGGGCGGAAGACCTTGAACTGGCAAATCGGTATCTCAGCCTTCCCCGAAATTTAGGGAAGGATGAAGAGGGAAATGACGTGCTCGCCTTCAAGGGCAAGTACGGCCCCTACATCGCGTGCAAAAACAAGACCCGGAATCTGAAGAAGACCGACCATGACGAGCAACTCTTTTCGATTACCTTGGAGGAGGCCCTCGCCCTGCTCTCCCAAGAAGTGGAAAAGAGCAAAGGAAAGGGTGGTTCGAGAATGGCCAAGGCTTCCACGGTCAAGAATCTGGGGGAGTTTGAGGGCGAAGCGGTTGTTCTGGCCACCGGGCGGTATGGCTTCTACCTGAAGGCGGGCAAGGATAATGTCGCACTGCCCAATGAGTACAAGAAGGATGAAGAGAAAGCACTTTCTCTTACGCTCGCTGAAGCTATCGAGCTCATCCGCACCAAGCGTGCGAAGGATTGATGGAACCCAATCATGGCAAAACTCATGGGCAGAAGAGCCCCGGCTATCAAAGTGGAGACCATCTCGGCAGATAATGCACTGGATGTGCTTTCCTCCGAATTCCGTCTGGGAAAGGAGAAGCTTGCCAGTATTCTCCGAAGTGCCGGGATCAAGGTGGAAGGAGCAAAGGCTGCAAGCGAACTGCCTCTTTACCGGGAGATCATTGCATGCAAGCTGGGTGAATGCTCCCGATTCGCAGCTCCTGATGAAGCGTACCTTGGGATGTTGGATGAGCAGCTGCGCTCTTTTGACGAGATATATGTAGACACCGCCCCGATCATCCAATTGGATTATTTTCTCTATTTTGTCACCAATGCAGAACCTATCCTCAAGCGCAGAAAAAAGAAGTTGCTCATTCTTGAGAAGACGATGGAGGAGTTGCACGGCCTGAAGGACAATCCTGAGAAGGATTTGGAGGTGCGTGTCCGTGCCACCATCCGTCCCGACCTGATTCGTCAACTCGCCAAACGCGGAATTGTGCGCATCGGGGATACCGGCAGCACCGGTATTGCAGACGATCATCTGGTCTCCCTGTTCCGTCAAGTCGGGGTGAACAAGAGCCTGTTGCTGATCACTCAGGACCGGGGGTTGAGCGAGCGGATCGTCCGCCTTGCCCAGGAGCTGGAGAAGCAACCCAAGGTCAAAAAGGCTCTTCCCTGGTGGAAAAAGGTGTTCAAGGGAGAAGAAGAACTTTCCGGGCATGAGCACCATATGGTGGTGTGCAAGCTCGTCGAGGAAGGAAAACTCAAGCGTTGTTATATTTGTCCTGAATGCAATGAAAGCTACTACGACGACCTCCACGATTGCGAGGGTTTTGTTTTGTGCGGCCGTTGCTACCTCAATCTGAAGGAGCAGGAAGCCCGACAAGTCGAGGTGAACAAAAAGAAACGTGAAGCCGAGCTGAAGGCGGAGGAAGAGCGTCAGCGAAAACTCGAGGAAGAAGAAAAACGGCTTGAGGCGGAGCGCAGCAAGCAGACCGTTGAGCAGCGACTCGAGCAGCAACAAAAGAAGCTGCTGAAGATCGGCTTCATGGCACTACCCATTGTGCTTCTCCTGCTGATTCTGCTCTTGTTCCTACTCCTATGAACCTGTACCGCCTGCTCTTGTGCAGGCGGTCTTACTTAAGATCTTGCACATTACCAATGGTAATGTTTAGGCTGGCGTGACCATTTGCAGTTTCTTGATACTCTTTCTCGGCATTGTTTGATGCTGTTTCTGTTCAGTGGATGCATGTCTAGCTTGCACCGATTCTGACCCTGCCCTCATAAATCATGGTTCGATGGCTGAGAAGGTCTGCTCCAGCACACCTGAGCGATGGGTAGGTCTTCGTAGTCGGATTTTCATACACGGCAGGCTTCGCCTGGCGGTGACCGGGAACTAACAAACCTCGTCCAGGATACCGTCAACATGGGGCGAATGCTCTTATACGGGTCTTCCTTCTCTTGACGTGAGGTCGATTGGGTGTAAAATGAAGATATGAATGATATCTTCACTTATTCACCTAAAGGTCTGAAAAGAAAACAACAACTCTTTGAGACAGCGCTGTCGGTGTTCTCCGAGTACGGGTATCGCAAGACCAGCATGGAAGACATTGCTCTTCGCATGCAGGTCGCCGTCGGTACCCTGTATCGCTATGTACAAGACAAGCAAGACCTCTATATCCAGTGTGTCGCCTATGCCTTCGAGCAATGGCAAGCCTACGCTCTCCAGCAGGCAAAAGCCCAGGAGCATCCGCTCGAAAGCTTCAAGGCGCTGTGCATGAGTGCGTTTTCCTACATGCAGAAGGAACCCAGGCTCAGAAGAATCCTTGCAAGCGATCCTTCGCTCTTTCCTGTATTGGATGGTATTGATCCATTTGCAAAAATCAATGACAAGTCCATACAGTTGTTGGCTTCAGTCATCCAGAAGGCTGTGGATGAAAAGGTGTTCTGGGTGGAGGATGTACAGCTTGCCGCCCGGATTCTGTTCTCGCTGTATCGGCTTTCTATCGAGCGTGCCTATGTGGAAGAGTCGGGCAGTGAGGAGAGACGGTTCACCCAGAGCTTGGATTTGGTATTGCACGGGCTGTTGGCCCGTACGCCACATAAGGAGGAATGAGCATATGGATGAGAAGCTTGAGTACTTGAGCACAAGGTGGAGGGATGAGGGGCTGAAACTGCTTGTCAGCGAGATCGACCCCGCGAAGATGCACAACGTGACCACTTCGATGGTGGACATCTATGAGAACGGACCCGAGGGGAAAGAATTTTTTCTCTATCTGAAGTGTGAGGATGGCAAGGTTGTTGCGTTTGAGACCGGCGAGGTGCCTGCCCCTGAAGCTGAATTCATTATTCGCGGCCCATACTCGGTTTTTGCTTCGATTACCCGCGGGGAGCTGAGCAGTACCCGGGCCTTGATGACCGGCAAGCTTCGCCTGAAAGGCAATATGGCAAAGGCAGTCCGGCTTGCACCGCTTGCTGATCGGGTGAATAAGATTCTCAGCATGATTCCGACCGACTACAGGGAGGTGTGAGCATGGCAAACAGATTGGACCAAGCAAGCCCGTATTATATTGATAATCCCAAGCGAGTGGCAGATTTGCAGAGCGCGATGGAGAAAGAGGGGCTTGATGCATACTTGGGTACTCGTCCCCGAACCCTGAGTTTCTTGTTGGATGCCTTCATCCCCTGGCGCAGCTATGTCCTTGTTCCCCGCAAGGGAGAACCGATTCTCCACACCTTCATTGTTGATGCAACGAGAGTAGGTGATGAGACCTGGCTCTCGGCCGACAATGTTCGTGCGTATGCTCCGATGGGAGGACAGGATCCTGTAAGCCTGATTTCAGCCTGCCTGACCGAGGAGCTCGGAATCGCCCAAGGGAGGCTGGGCGTCGAGGACGGGATAGCAACCTATACCGCCGAAGGCAATCTCAGCCACTATGAGTACACCCAGATCGGGGCCGCCCTCCCGGGATGGCAACTGGTAAACGCCCATCATCTGGTCGATGAGCTTTCCATCATCAAGGATGCGGCGACGGTGGCTCGCTTTCGCGAGGCCTCACGCATCGTCGATGTCGGGCAGAGAGCTGTGTTTGAGGCGCTCTGCGACGGTGGTTGGAAGCATCTGACCGAGACGGTTGTTGGCGGTATCGCCGCTTTGGCAATGCGCAAGGAAGGCTCGGTGTCGGAGTGGAACTTTGCCGGGCTCAATGAGATTTCAAGCGGGTATCGCACCGCCCTCGGAGCTTGCACGCCTCCGACGACCAAGGCCCTGGCGGCTGGGGAGCCACTGATGGTGGACCTGCATTCGATGTTCCTCCTTGCCTTGGGTGATCATTCACACAACTATCTGATCGGCCCGGCAACCAAACGACAGCGCCGTCATGCAGACAACTTTGTTGATTTGGTGCAGACTGTACTCGATCACTATCGCGAGGGAGCGACTCCATCGAGTCTTGCCCAGGTAATGATGGATCGGGCCGAGAGCCTTGATTGTTCCGATTTCCTTCTGCCCGGCTGCGAGCACGGCATCGGGCTCTTTGGTGATGAGTGGCGGATCGGGCATGCCATGGAAGGTCCGTTCCCCTATTGGACGAATCCAGACCATGTCTACCAGGAAGGGGAGATGGTCATCTGTGCGATGCAGTACGCCAGCATGGAAGAGGGTATAGGCTTTCGCTATGAAAATCCGATTCTCATCGGCAAGAGAGGCTGCGAGCCGCTGTCCAAATACCCGCTGCTTATTGAGGAGATTCTCTAGAAACAAAAAAGAGAGGCTGTGTGAACAACCTCTCAAACGTGCCCCTGGCGCGATTCGAACGCACGACCCCTTCCTTAGGAGGGAAGTGCTCTATCCAGCTGAGCTACAGGAGCAAATGCAGAATCGATAGTACCGCAAATGGAAATGGGTTGCAAGGGGCGGGAGTAAAAACTTCTTATCCTTGCTGGTATTCTCCTTATTTCTTCTTCAGCAGGTCCCTGATTTCGGTCAGCAGGACGATGTCGGGTGGAGTAACAGGTGCCGGGGCGGGTGTTGCCGCTGTTTTGCCCTGTTCTCCAGCGTTTTTCGATGCCTCGAGGTGGTCGCGCAGCCTGTTGATCGTCCTGACCAGCATGAACACCACAAAGGCGATGACTAAAAAATCGATGACTTTCTGGATGAAGACCCCGTACATGATGGCGACTTCAGCAGACTGTTCGGTAGCTTCGGCGATGATGATTTTCAAATCAACAAAACTTACACCCCCCAGGATCAATCCGATGAAAGGCATCAGGATGTCCTTTACCAAAGAATTCACGATGGCAGTGAATGCTCCGCCGATAATGATACCGACTGCCAGATCTATTACATTGCCACGGGAGATGAATTTCTTGAACTCGGCGAACATGTTGCGTTTCTCTGCCATGGAGTCCTCCTTGGATGAAAGCTGAGAAAAGCATAGCACGAGGAGGAGCGTATGGATAGAATGAGAGACCGCAATGAGTGATATATGAGGGCTGAAAGGCTTCCCGGGTGCCGATATTTGGAAAATTTTCAAATTGCAGTGTTTGAATATTGCATAAATATACTTGTTATTGTATAACCAAGTAAATGTTTCGATAGTTTACTGTCGGGCATCATTTGGAGGTACCAAAGATGAAGAAAAGCCTGTTTGTTCTGTTGGCCATCTTGGCCGTATTGTCCTTTCCCGCATTTGCACAGGGCGGTGGTGAAGCAGCCAGCCCGAAAATCGGTTTCATGGGTCCCATGAGCGGTGACTACGCCAACTATGGTGTGTTGAGCAACAACTCAGCCATGCTTGCTGTCGAGCAGTTCAACGCCAAGGGAGGTTTTGGCGGAAAACTTCCTGTCGTACTCGTCACTGAAGATTCCGAAGGACGAGTCGAGAAGGGTCTTTCCTCCATCGAGAAGCTCTCCTCCTCCGATAAGATTGTTGGTCTGATCGGTCCTGTTCTCACGGGAACGAGTTTTGCAGTCGGTGAACGCGTGCAGAACGAAGGCATTGTGATGATCAGCCCGTCGGCCACCCATGCAGACATCACCAATATCGGTGACTATGTATTCCGCACCGTCGTATCCGACGGCCTCCAGGGCGAGGTAGCAGGCCACTATTTCTTTGATAAGCTTGGGTATCGCACCATCGGCGTCTTGTATGCCAAGAACGACTACAGCCAGGGCTTGTATGAAGGCATGTCTGCAGCTTTTAAAGCAGCCGGCGGCCAGATTACCATTGCCGAGGCTTTCAATGTCGGCGATAAGGATTTTAAAACCCAGTTGACCAGAATTCGCTCTGCCAATCCTCAGGCCATCTACATCCCCAACTATACTGCAGAGATGGCTCAGATTCTTGAGCAGGCTTCCCAGCTTGGCATGAAGATTCCGTTCCTCTCCTGTGATGGTTTCTCCAACCCCGACATATACAAGCTTGCTGGTGAATTCACCGACGGTGTCATCTATGTCGGTCCTGCAAAAGTAAAAGAAAGTCCTGCTTTCAATACCTTTGTTTCCCAGTATACTGCAAAGTATGGTGTAGGACCTGATAGTTTTGCCACCAATGCCTATGACGGCACCAACATCCTGCTCGCCGCCATGGACAAAGTCTATAAGGCCAGCGGCAAGTTCGACCGCAAGGCAGTCCGTGATGCAGTTGCTGCAACCAAGGATTACCCCGGCGTAAGCGGAACCATCAATTTTGCAGAAAACGGCGACTTGGTTGCCTACCAGGGCCTGTACAAGGTCAACAAGACTACTCCCGAGTATCTTGGAACCTTTACGGTGGTCGATGGCAAGCTGGTCCAGATTGACTAAGGTCTAAAAAGTATTCCCGTTCTCGCGGGATATAGGAGGACCGGTGTTGTTTACACCGGTCTTTTCATGTTATCGTACTGTTCAGTTCTCGTACGAAGGAGAGAGCATCGTGGGAATTGCTGAATTCTTCCAACACTTGATGAATGGCCTGACGCTCGGAGGCATCTACGCCCTTATCGCCCTTGGATATACGATGGTGTATGGCATTCTGAAATTTATCAACTTCGCCCATGGTGACGTCTTGATGGTAGGCGCGTACGTAGGGTTGTTCCTCTTTGACCTGTTAAGGGGTTCTTCCCCGCTGGGTTTATGGACAATCACATCATTCTTCCTAGCCATGATCATCAGTATGGCATTCAGTGCACTGCTGGGGATGTTCATTGAACGGGTGGCCTATAAACCACTTCGCAAGGCTACGCGCCTTGCACCGCTGCTGAGTGCCATCGGGGTGTCGTTCATTCTCAGCAACAGTGCCGCATGGATGTTCGGGACACACTCAAGGAAATTCAACTATCCGTTTGACAACACCCCCCTCCACTTGGGAGAAGTGGTGATAACCCCGCACCAGGTTCTTATCCTGGTGGTGTCGCTCGCAATGATGATCATCCTGAAATTGTTCATCGACAGGACCCGCATGGGCAAGGCGATGCGTGCCACCAGTCTCGACCAAGGCACGGCAATGTTGATGGGCATCAATGTCAACCGTATCATCAGCCTTACCTTTGCCATCGGCAGCGCCCTCGCCGCCGTTGGCGGCATCTTGATAGCCTTGGATTTCAAGGTGTATGCAACCATGGGCACCATGACCGGCCTGAAGGCCTTCGTCGCTGCTGTTGTCGGAGGCATCGGCAATATCAGCGGAGCCATGTTCGGCGGTATCCTGCTGGGTCTTTTGGAAACCTTCGGTGTCGCAATCTTCGGGATTCCCACCGGCTTGAAAGACACCATTGCCTTTGGTGTACTGATCATCATCCTGCTGGTCAAACCTGAGGGACTCTTCGGCAAGGTCGAAAAGGAGAAGGTATAATATGTTCAACTTCTTTTTGCTTATTCTGATTTATTCGGGGATATATGCCCTCATGGCCCTCGGCCAGAACATCATCACCGGTTACGGCGGGATGCTCAGCCTTACCCAGGCAGGTTTCTTTGCCATCGGCAGCTATGCAACAGCAATCCTGACGACCCGTTTTGGATGGAGCTTCTGGGGAACTCTTCCCGTGGCTTTCCTGTTGAGTGCACTCTTCGGGCTTCTTATCGGATTGCCTACCTTGCGGCTCAAGGGTGACTATTTAGCTATCGCCACCCTTGGTTTTGGTGAGATTGTACGTAACGTACTCAACAACTGGGACAGCCTTACCAACGGTCCCATGGGAATCCAAAAGATTCCCATGCCGATTTTGTTCGGGTACACCATCAATCCTTACAAAAAGTACGCCTTCCTTTTCATGATCTTCATATTTGTAGTGATTGCTT
Source organism: Sphaerochaeta sp. UBA5836 (assembly GCF_002432845.1). Classification (NCBI taxonomy): domain Bacteria; kingdom Pseudomonadati; phylum Spirochaetota; class Spirochaetia; order Spirochaetales; family Sphaerochaetaceae; genus Sphaerochaeta; species Sphaerochaeta sp. UBA5836. The sequence continues at coordinate 12,374 of NZ_DJGW01000040.1, read as the reverse complement.
ATTTTTTGTTTCAGCGTTTGGCTCGTTCCCGAATGGGAAGGGCCCTTACTGCAGTACGCGAGGATGAGATTGCAGCTCAAGCTATGGGCATAAATATTACCAAGTACAAGGTGTCTGCCTTCATCCTGGGAGCTTCGGTTGCAGGTATTGCCGGCTCCCTCCAAGCAACATTCACCCTTTCGGTCACTCCTGGAACCTACACGTTCATGGTTTCTGTCATGGTGCTGTGCATGGTGGTCCTCGGTGGCATGGGCAACTTCAAGGCCTCGATTCTCGGCGCCTTCATTATTCAGTTTATCAGCTATTTCCCGCAACTTACAGGATTGTCTGGGAGTATCCCGGCACAATTCCAGCAGATACTCTTTGGCCTCATCCTGGTGGTTATGATGATTTGGCGTCCCCAGGGAATTCTTGGAAGGGAGACCCGCCGGTATGGCAGTGCATCCGGGAAAAGCAAGGGGGGTGCACAATGATTCTCTTGGAAACTGAAGCATTGACCCGTGCTTATGGCGGTGTCATAGCTGTCAATAAAGTAGACTTTACGGTTGAAGGAGGCTTGATAACCGGTCTGATCGGTCCGAACGGGGCGGGCAAGACCACCCTGTTCAACAACATTACCGGACTCGATACTCCCTCATCGGGCAAAGTCTTCTTCAACCAGAAAAATATTACCGGCTATCCCGCCCACTCGATTTGCAGGATGGGTATTGCCAGGACCTTTCAGAACATCCGTCTCTTCAAGGAGTTGACGGTGGTGGAAAATGTGATGATCGGCAGGCATTTCAAGACCGGCAAAAGTGAGACCAAAGGGCGCTTCCTCAATGCAATCAACAGCTATATCCACCTCAAGGCCGAGGAAGAGCAAATTTACGAAAGAGCAAGTGATTGGTTGGATTTCTTTGATATGGGTTCGATGAAGAATGAGCTTGCCAAGAATCTTCCTTACGGAAGACAGCGGGAGCTGGAAATCGCCCGTGCTCTGGCAACCGATCCCAAACTGCTCTTTTTGGATGAACCGGCTGCCGGTATGAATCCCCAGGAAACGGACCATTTGATGGCCACCATCCGCAAGATCAGGGATTTGGGTGTTACCATCGTCTTGATCGAGCATGATATGAAGCTGGTGATGAACATTTGTGACACCATCACGGTTCTCAATTATGGACAGAAGCTTGCCCAGGGAACACCTCACCAGATCAAGCGCGATCCGAGCGTCATTGAAGCCTATCTTGGAAAGGAAGAAGAATGAAAGAGTTGCTAACCATTGACGACATCTGTGTCTCCTACGGAAACATCAAGGCTTTGCAGCATGTCTCCATGCATGTCAATGAAGGGGACATCGTCTGTCTGATCGGTGCCAACGGCAGTGGGAAAAGTACGCTTTTAAAAGCTATTGTCGGTCAGGAGCCTTTGGTGGGAGGTTCCATCTCTTTCGATGGCGAGGAGATTTGCAGGGCGAAGGCCGTAGTGGTAAAGGGTGAGAAACGCGGCAGGCATCTGACTACCGACCTTATTGCAGCCAAGGGGATTGCCTTGGTCCCGGAGGGCAGGCGGGTCTTTGCCGATATGACTGTTGAAGAGAATCTTGATATGGGTGCCTTCCTGGTGCGTGATGATACTCTGATTGCTGAACGCAAGGAGGCAATGTATGACTTTTTCCCGATACTCGGAGCGCGCAGACGGCAGAAAACCCGCTCGCTCAGCGGTGGTGAACAGCAGATGATGGCTATCGCCCGTGCTCTTATGAGCGGACCAAGACTCATACTGCTTGATGAACCCGGACTGGGACTGGCTCCGCTGGTCATTGCAGACATTTTTGAAAAAATCGATATGATCAACAAGCAGGACAAGGTCACGGTGTTCTTGGTTGAACAGAATGCACGCATGGCCCTGAAAGCATCCACCGAGGGGTACGTCATGGAGAATGGCAGGATTGTATTGCATGATGCATCCTCGGCATTGCTTGAGAATGAACAGGTCAGGGCGGCGTATCTGGGCGAATAATGACTGGAAATTAGCGCTCTCTTGAATTATAGTGTGAGTAGAGTAGGTAGGAGATTCAAATGATTATCGAACGAAGAATGACGCGCAATCCTGTTACGGCTACTCCGGATATGTCAATTGCCGAAGCTTCGGCCTTGATGAAACAGGAAAAGGTCCACCGCCTCCCGGTTCTCGACAAGGACAAGAAGCTGGTTGGAATCATAACCGAGAAAGACATCCTATACGCTTCTCCTTCGCCGGCCAGCAGTCTCTCCATTCATGAAATGGCCTATCTTCTCAGCAAGCTGACGGTCAAGAAGCTTATGAGCAAGAATGTGGTGACCATCAGCAAGGATACCACCGTTGAAGAAGCAGCCCGCATGATGGTCGATCAGGACTTATCGAGCCTTCCTGTTCTTGAAGGCGATAAGTTGATTGGAATCGTCACGAAAAGCGACATGTTCAAGATTCTTCTTGAGCTGTTTGGAGCCCGTCATTTCGGCGTCAGGGTCTCCTTCATCGTTGAAGACAAACCGGGAACCATTGCAAAGATCAGCCAGGCTCTCAGTGAGCAGGGCATCGACATCATCACCTTCGGTACCTTCATGGGAACCGATCCGACCAACGCAATCTGTACCATCAAGGTGCAGGGAGCCCCGATCAGCAAGGTGGTGGAGATCATCAAGCCCTTTGTATCCCAGCTGCTTGATGTGAGGGAGGTTTGAGTGCCTAAGAAGAAAAAGAAGGCCTCGGAACTAAGCAAGACGGCTGGAAACAGCCGTCTTCCTGTTGAGCCTGATGGCTATCACCCGTTTGAGGATATCAAATCTATCAAACCACAGATAATCAAGAAAGAGCAACCCAAGGTGGTAAAGAGCTCTGTCAGTGAACGCAAGGAGCCTTTGATCAAAGGCTACGACCCAAAGGCAAACTTTGGTGACATTCTCAAAAGCTGGGAAGCAACCGGAGAGCTTGACGGGGTCACCAAGCGAATGAAAAGTCACAGCAAGGTTCAGGTTGAGAAATCCTTTGCCGAGATTCTTGCCGAGTGGGAGGGTGAGAAGGTTGCAAACAAAGAGATTGAGCCGATCAAGAAAAGCGACAGCTATGTTCCAACCAAGGATTTCGGAGCTCTTTTGGATGCGTTCGAAGGAAAACAGGTTCCCAAGAAACGGAGTGTTGATACCCGTCCTGCTGAGAAAGTTGTTTCCAAAACTCCCTTGGCGCCCACCCCTGAAGTCGAGCAGGCCCTTCGGGAAAAGGATGAGCTGGACAGCGAACGTGAGAGTTCGGTGAGCTGGTCTTTTGCAGATACCTACCGCAAATGGAATGAGATTGCTGACGAAAGTGCAGCAATCCAGAAGGCCCGCAAGGAGAAGAAGGAGACCAAGGTCACAGAGCGCACCATCGGAGAGCTCAGGGCGTTGGAACCTGAGGCAACCTTGGATCTGCATGGAATGACAGTGCTTGAGGCGGAGAAGGCCACCTCTGATTTCCTGCGGGCTGCCAAGGATAAGCACCTGATCAAGGTAGCCATCATCACCGGCAAAGGCCTGCACAATGACAAGGGCTACTCCCTGCTCAAGGAAGCAGCCCTCTCCCAGATCAGGTTGAGCAAGGTGGTGCGCGAAGCGTACACACCGAAAGCCATGCATGGTGGAAGCGGAGTGGTTTGGGTTATCTTGAAAGCCGGTGAGTAGAGGGCGATGAGGGCATGAAAGAGGCCGGGTTCTTCAGGGAATCCGGCCTTCACTGGTATGATGGGATTAGCGCTCGCGATAGATGATGCGGCCCTTGGTCAGATCATACGGGGAGAGTGCAACACGCACGGTATCACCAGGAACAATCCTGATATAGTGCTTGCGCATTTTGCCCGAAAGATGGGCAAGGATAACGTGCTGGTTCTGTAGTTCCACGCGGAACATCGTATTGGGAAGCGCTTCGCGAACGACGCCTTCTACTTCAATTGCTTCTTCTTTGGCCACAAATCCTCCAAATATCTGCTTGAAAGCTAGGAAATTATATGCACTAGATGAGTGCGTGTCAACCTGACGCTACTTTACAAAGATGTCCCAGTAGCCCTTGATGAAGATAGCGAGAATGATTGCAGGCAGGATGTATTGGAAATACACGCGAAGAGCAGAGGGGAACCTAAGTCCTTCCCCACTGTCGGCTTCGGTGATGAATTTGTTCCATCCCCAGCCATATTTGTAGGTACAGTAGAGAGTAAAGATCAAGGAACCGAGAGGCAGCAATGTTGAGCTGACGATAAAATCCTCAAGGTCGAGGACTCCGGTACCGGGTCCGAACGGTTGGAAGCCTGCTAGCACGTTGAATCCGAGAACGCAGGGAATACTCAACAGGGAGATTGCAATAGCGTTGATCAAGGTCGCTTTCTTTCTGCTTGCACCCTTGGCATCGATCCAGAAGCTGATGATGTTCTCAAAGACTGCGATGAGGGTGCTCAGGGCTGCAAAACTCATAAAAAGGAAGAAAAGCGTTCCCCAGAACCGACCGCCTGCCATTTGGTTGAAGATGTTGGGCAGGGTGATGAAAATCAGCGACGGACCGGCATCGGGCTGTACTCCGAAGGCGAATGCCGCAGGGAAGATGATCAAGCCGCTGCATAGGGCGACAAATGTGTCCAGACTGATGATGCGGACGGCTTCACCGGTCAGGCGGTGTTTCTTGTCGATGTAGGAGCCGAAGATGGCAATGCTGCCGATACCCAAACTGAGGGTGAAGAATGCCTGCCCCATTGCGGCATACACAGCTTCGAAGAAGTTGCCTCCAAGTTTTGCAAAGTCAGGGATGAGATAGAATTTCAACCCCTCCGATCCTCCTTCGAGGGTGAGGCTGTTGATCGCAAGGATAAGCATCAAGGCCAAGAGGCCGATCATCATGTACTTGGTGATCTTCTCAACACCGCTTTGCAGTCCTCTGGCGACAGGCAAAAAGCCAAGGATCACTGCGATGATCATCCAAATGCCCATGGATACAGGATTTTCCAGCATCCCCCCGAAGAAAGCACCGACTCCCGCTGCATCAAGTCCGACAAAATCTCCCTTGATCATGTGGACGAAATACGAAAGCAACCAACCGGTGATGGTGGTGTAGAACATCATCAAGGTGTAATTGCCGATGATTGCAAGCTTGCCATAGAGATGCCAAGGCTTTTTTGTGGGCGTCAAGGTGTTGAGAGCCAAGCCGATGTTTTTCTTGCTCGACCTTCCGATGGCCAGTTCCATGACCATGACCGGAAGCCCGAGGATGATCAAAAACAGGATGTAAATGAGTACAAAAGCCGCTCCGCCATACCTGCCGGTGATAAAGGGAAATCTCCATACATTTCCAAGGCCTATGGCGCACCCGGCCGATAGGAGGATGAACCCTAGTCTGCTGGCCAATGTCTCACGTGCTTTTGTCTCTTTCATAACCGACTACTCTCACTTTTTTTGTGTTTGAAACTGTCTTGTAAAAAGACAATCGGAGTATTGTAGTAGGATGACAGGAAAAATTGCAACAGAAATGTGCAAAGCGGGCAAAGTCCGTTGACAGAGGAGCCAAGCAGGGGCAAGATACGAGCTAAGAACACATGCAAGAGGTGAAAAGAATGGCCAACGTAAAAGCATTGCAAGCATATTTGCAACAGCATGAACAGGTTAATGAGGCAATGGTAGCCTATACAGCAGCCTTGCAGCAAATTGCGGATGTTGACACCGCCATCGCCGCCCGCATCGTCAACGAATTGCATGATCAGAGGACTCACTTGAAGCTGATAGCAAGTGAAAACTTCTCTTCCATCGCCAGCCAGCTTGCCATGGGCAACCTCTTGACTGACAAATACAGCGAAGGCTATGCCTATCACCGCTTTTATGCAGGTTGCGACAATGTCGATGCAATCGAAGCCATCGCCTGTGACTATGCCTGCAAGCTCTTCGGAGCGGAGCATGCCTATGTGCAACCGCACAGCGGTGCTGATGCCAACCTGGTTGCCTACTGGGCCATTCTCAATGCACGGGTGCAGGTACCCACCCTTGCAGAACTGGGCGTCACCAATCCCAGTGAGATGAGCAGGGAGATGTGGAACCAGGTTCGTGAAAAGCTTGGAAACCAAAGAATCCTTGGATTGGATTATTACAGCGGCGGACATCTTACCCATGGATACCGCCAGAATGTCTCAGCACAGATGTTCGATGCCTATAGCTATTCGGTGGATCGACAAACCGGCTTGCTTGACTATGATGCAATCGAGCAGCAGGCAAAGGAAATCAAGCCGTTGATCCTTTTGGCCGGCTACAGCGCCTATCCACGCAAGATCGACTTCAAGCGGATGGCGGACATCGCTCATTCGGTTGGGGCTGTGTTCATGGTGGATATGGCCCATTTCGCCGGCTTGGTTGCAGGCAAGGTTTTTTCCGACCAGTACAATCCCGTGCTCTGGGCGGATGTGGTCACCACAACCACCCACAAGACCCTCCGAGGCCCCCGCGGCGGCATGGTTCTCTGCAAAGCTGAATTCGCGGAGAGCGTTGACAAGGGTTGCCCATTGGTAATCGGAGGACCGCTGCCGCATGTCATGGCTGCCAAAGCAGTAGCCTTCAAGGAAGCACTGGACCCATCCTTTGCAACGTACGCCCAAGCCATTGTCAAGAATTCTGAAGCTTTGGCTGCCGCGTGCCGCAGCGAAGGTATCACGGTCGCCACCGGAGGGACCGACAATCATCTGATGCTCCTGGATGTACGCTCCTTCGGCCTGAACGGTCGACAGGCGGAAACCGCCTTGCGTGAGTGTGGTGTAACCCTCAACCGCAATGCGCTTCCCTTCGATCCCAATGGACCTTGGTATACGAGCGGTCTGAGGATCGGGACTCCTGCAGTAACCACGTTGGGCATGGGCCCTGTTCATATGAAGGAGATAGCTTCGATCATCGCCCTTGTTTTGAAAAACACCAAGCCGGTGATTCTTACCAAAGGTGAAAACGCCGGGCAGCAGAGCAAAGCCAAGGCAACAACGGCCACGGCAGTGAAACAAGAGGCCCAGAGAAGGGTGCTTGCTCTCTTGGAAACATTCAAACTCTACCCAGAGCTGGATTTGGCTTTCCTTCAGAAGTACTTTCCTCTCGACAACGAGCAGAGGTGATGGTAGCATTGACGATGGTTGGAGGTTGTAAATGAGTAAGATTGTAGAGCGGCTTCGGTACAGCAAGGACCATGAGTGGGTCCGTCTTGAAGGTGAAAAGGCATATGTTGGAATTACCGACCATGCCCAGCATGAACTCGGAGAGATTGTGTTTGTAGAATTGCCTCCCCTCGGGGAGCGTTACGGGAAGGGTGAGGAAATTTCGACTGTTGAAAGCGTCAAGGCCGCCTCTGCAATCCTCAATCCGGTCGAAGGTGTAGTCTGCGAAGCAAATGAGGAACTTGATGGTTCGCCTGAACTCATCAATGAGGACTGTTATCAGCATCACCTGTATGTCCTTCATTCATTCAGCAAAGAGGATTATGACGCCTTGTTGGATGCAAAAGGCTACGAAGCGTACCTCGCTTCACTGTAAGGATCGTGTTTGCCGCCGCCGAATATGGCGGCGTTGTTCTGTCCAAGTACTCGGAGGTACCCATGGTTTACCCCTATATTCCCCATACCGATGAGGACCGAAAGCACATGCTGAAGGCCATCGGTGTTGATTCATTGGACCAACTCTTTGATGGGTTGGGAGAAGACCTTCTGCTCGCTGATTCGGTTCCCATCAGTCATGGGAGGACCGAGGATGAGGTCCAGCGGATGATAGATTCCATAGCCCAGCGCAACGTGAGGGGAATCCCGTTTCTCGGTTGCGGCTGCTATGACCACATTATTCCTGCGACGGTGAAGGCGCTCTCTTCGCTTCCTTCCTTCGTAACAGCCTATACACCGTATCAGGCTGAGATGAGCCAAGGTCTTTTGCAGGCCATCTACGAATTCCAGAGCATGGTGTGTGAAATCACCGGACTCGATGTTGCCAATGCGTCGCTGTATGATGGGGCGAATGCGGCCAGCGAGGCGGCATCGTTGATGATCGGCGCCAAGCGCAAAGCCACCACCGTTTTGGTTTCCGAAACCTTGCATCCCTTCACGCTGCAGGTGCTCAAGACATGGGCGAAGGGAACCGAGCATACCATCAAGTTGATAGCTGAGAAGGACGGGGTGGTTGATCTTTCCGGCCTTGCCTCCTTGCTGGACGACCTCTGTGCGGGTTTGATCGTGCAGAGCCCGAACCGCTACGGACTCTTGGAAGACTATACCGATGTTGCCTCCCTTCTGCACGAGAAGGGCTGTCTCTTTGCAATCTCCAACGATCCTCTTTCGCTGGCCATCCAAAAGAGCCCGGCGGAATGGGGCGCCGATATCGGAATCGGAGACACCCAATCATTGGGCCTGTCCCTGGCATTCGGCGGCCCGTCGTGCGGGTATATGGCTGTCAAGGAAGCGCTTCTCAGGAGAATCCCGGGTCGTATCGTCGGAGCTACGGTCGACGGACAGGGACGAAGAGGCTACACGCTGACACTCCAGGCACGTGAGCAGCACATCAAGCGTGAACGTGCTACAAGCAATGTCTGCTCCAACCAGGCCCTTGCGGCCTTGATGACCACGATACACTTGTCCTCCCTTGGCTGGGGCGGCATGGTTGAAGCCGCCAACCAGAGCTATGCAAAAGCCCATTACCTTGCCTATCATCTGGCACAACTGCCGGGGATCACCTTGATTTGGGACAAGCCGTTCTGGTGTGAGTTTCCCCTGGTGTTCTCCGATGCCAAGCGGATGCGCAAGTTCCTGCAGGAGCTGAGAAACGAAGGCATATTTGCAGGAGTGAGGCTTTCTGCACTAACCCGCCAGGTCAGGGATGAACTGGTCCTCTTGGTGGCCGTTACCGAAAAGCGCAGTCGAGAGGAGCTGGAGATGTATCTGGCCGCTGCACGGAGGGTGATGAAATGAGCGAACCATTGTTGATTGATTTGTCAAAGAAGGGGAGGAAGGCATATTGCTTCCCTCCGTTGGACCTTCCCCGCGGCTTCGAGCAAGCACTGCCTTCCCTGCCGCAGAATCTTGTACGCCAAAAGGACGCCCGTCTTCCCGAGGTGGCCGAGTTGGATGTGGTAAGGCATTTCACCCGTCTTTCCAATCTGGTGCATGGTGTGGACAACGGTATGTATCCACTTGGATCGTGCACGATGAAATACAATCCCAAGCTCTCCGAACATATCGCCGGCATGCACGAATTCACCCAGATCCATCCCTTGCAGGATGTTTCCACCTCGCAAGGGTGCCTTTCGGTCATGTACAACCTGTTGGAGGATCTTTCCTCGATTACGGGAATGAGCTGGGGAACCCTTCAGCCGTGTGCGGGGGCTCATGGCGAGTATACCGGCCTGAAGATGATTCGCTCTTACTTAGTCAAGAAAGGGCAGAGCCAACGCACCAAGGTGCTTATTCCCATCAGTGCCCATGGTACCAATCCGGCAAGTGCGGCTGTCAACGGCTTTGATGTGGTGCCGATTGCAAGTGATGGCGAGGGCATGGTCGATCTTGAGGATTTGGCTTCCAA